>NZ_JBFUFC010000018.1:0-34314 GCF_056403635.1 Microbacterium sp. P2_F9
ACGCACTGCTGCTCGACCGGGTCGAGCGATCCGTCACCCGCGGGCCGTTCCGCCCGTTCCCACGCTCGTCCACCGCGATCGCAGGCAAGGGAACGTTCTCCGTCTTGCCGAAGCCGCCGTGGTTCGTGACCTCCCGCACCGGCGCAGCAGTCAGCGAGGGGTTCACCCGATTCCGGATGACCGGAAACTGGGCGAAGCTCATGGTCACCCTCACGCAGGCGTTCCGGGCATGAGCCCGCGGTGAGCCGCCCCGACGCCCTCACCGCCGATTACGTCATCGTCGGAGCGGGCTCGGCCGGTGCCGCACTGGCGGCGCGGCTGAGCGAGGATCCGGCGACGACCGTTCTGCTTCTGGAAGCGGGCGGGCCCGACAAGGCGCTCGAGCTGCACGTCCCGGCCGCGTTCTCGAAGCTCTTCCGCGGGCCGTACGACTGGAACTACGACACGGTCCCCCAGCCGGCGCTCGAGGATCGCACGATCTTCTGGCCGCGCGGCAAGACTCTCGGCGGGTCGTCGTCGCTCAACGCCATGATGTGGGTGCGCGGCTTCGCGGCCGACTACGACGAGTGGGCGGATGCCGCAGGCCCGGCCTGGTCGTGGGATTCGCTGCTCCCCTACTTCCAGCGCGTCGAGCGCACCGAAGACCCGGTCGATGAGACCCAGGGTGCTGACGGCGCGCTGTCGATCGAGCACCAGCGCGACCCCCGACCGCACACGGCGGTCTTCCTCGAGGCGGTGCGGGAAGCGGGGCTCCCGGTGACCGACCCCAACCTTGCGGAGGGTCAGGGCTTCTCGCAGACGATGGTCTCGCAGCACCGCGGAGGCCGCGCCTCGACCGCGGATGCATACCTGCGGCCGGCGGCGAAGCGGCGCAACCTCCGCGTGGTCACGGGAGCACTGGTGCGCCGCGTCACGTTCGGCGCCTCGACAGTCTCGGCGACCGACGGCGGAGCCGCGCCCCGGGCGACCGGGGTCTATGTCGAGATCGACGGCGTCACGCGCCAGGCGCTCGCCCATCGGGAGGTCATCCTCTGCGGTGGCGCGGTGAACACCCCGCAGCTGCTCATGCTGTCGGGCATCGGACCGGCCGAGCATCTCGCTGAGCACGGCATCCCGCTCCTCGTCGACAGTCCCGAGGTCGGCCGCAACCTGCAGGACCACCTCGTCGCCGGGCTCGCTCCGGCCGCCAAGGGCGGCACGCTGTATGGCGCGGAGCAGGTCGGCCAGCTCGCGCGCTACCTGACCGCGCGCCGTGGGATGCTCACCTCGAATGTCGCCGAGGCGTACGGCTTCGTGCGCACCGCGGTGGCCGATCGCGCCGGGATGCCGGCGAAGCTGCCGGACATCGAGATCATCTTCGCCGCGGCCCCCTACGTCGATGAGGGACTGGTGCCGGTGCCGGGCGAAGGCCTCACCGTCGGCGCCATCCTCATCCGGCCGCGCAGCCGCGGCACGATCCGGCTCGCCTCCGGCGACCCCGCGGCGAAGGCGGTGATCGACCCGGGCTACCTCACCGATGCGGACGGGATCGACGAGCAGACCCTGCTCGCCGGCCTCGCCGAGTGCGAGCGCCTGATCGACACCGAGGCCCTCCGCGGAGTGCTGACGGGTGGCTGGATCCGCCCAGAGGGCGGCGAGCGCATGACGCCGGAAGAGCGTGCCGAGCTCTCGCTCCGCCGCCATTCGCACACTCTTTACCACCCGGTCGGCACGGCGCGGATGGGGACGGATGCCGCCTCCGTCGTCGACGCCGACCTGCGGGTGCGCGGAGTCGACGGGCTGCGCGTGGCCGACGCATCCGTCATGCCCAACATCATCCGCGGGCACACCAACGCGCCCGCGATCGTCATCGGCGAGGTTGCCGCGGATCGGATCAATGCGAGCGAAGCCCGCGTTGATGCGATCCGGGGCAAGGTTGAGTAGGCCGCCGAAGGCGCCCGTATCGAAACCCCGCGGATCGGATCAGATTCCCGCAGGAGCGCTGATCCGAGCCGCGGGCGCCGCTAGTGCGTGAAGCTCGGCCGCTGACCCTCGACCGGCATCGGCGACTCGAGCAGGTTGAGGTAGGCGACCTCGCTGCGGATGTCGGCGAGCAGCTTGTCGGACATGTCGATGCTGAGGTCTTCGCGCACGACGATCCGCTGCACGATGATCTGCTGGAGATCCTCCGGCATCGGATAGGCCGGAACGAGCCAGCCCCGCATGCGCAGGCGATCGCTCAGGTGGTACAGGTTCCAGTTCTGCGTGTAGCCCTGCTTGAGCGTCCACGCGAAAACCGGAATGTCCGTCCCGTCGCTGAGCAGGGTGAACGGGCCCATCTTCGCGATCTCGGATGAGATGTGCACTGCGACATCCTGCGATCCCTGCTGGACCGCCGTATAGCCGGCGACGCCGAGGCGGAGGAACAGGTAGTACTGCAGGAGCACCTGCGCACCGGGCCGCGAGAAGTTGAGCGCGAGCGTCGGCATGTCGCCGCCGAGGTAGCTCACCCGGAAGATGAGGTCCTCCGGGAGCCACTTCTTCTCGCGCCAGACGACCCACCCGAGTCCGGGGTACACCCCGCCGTACTTGTGTCCCGACGTGGAGATGGAGTGCACGCGCTCGAGCCGGAAGTCCCATTCCAGATCGGGCTGCAGGAAGGGGGCGACCATCGCCCCGGAGGCTCCGTCGACATGGATCGGGATGTCGAACCCCGTCGTCGCCTGGATCTCATCCAGCTTCGCGGCGATCTGAGCGACCGGCTCGTAGGCGCCGGTGTAGGTGACGCCCATGATCGCGACCACGCCGATCGTGTTCTCGTCGATGTACTTCTCCAGCTCGAACCCGTCGAGCACCGGGTGCTCCTCGCTGACGGGGACGAGCCGCATCTCGACGTCCCAGTAGTTGCAGAACTTCTCCCAGCACACCTGGACTGCCGAGCTCATGATGAGGTTCGGCTTCTCGGTCGAGGCGCCCTCGGCGCGGCGCCGATGCTGCCAGAGCCGCTTGAAGGCGAGCCCGCCGAGCATGCACGCCTCGCTGGAGCCGGTCGTCGACGTGCCGATCGCGCCCTCCGCGGTCGGGACGCTCCACAGGTTGGCGAGGATCCGCCAGCATCGGTCTTCGACAGCCGCCGTGGACGGATACTCGTCCTTGTCGATCATGTTCTTGTCGTACGTCTCCTGGTAGAGACGGTTGGCATACTCGTCCATCCACGTCGTGACGAAAGTCGCGAGGTTCAGACGGGCGTTCCCGTCGAGCATCGTCTCGTCGTGGACGATCTGGTAGGCGGTCTGCGGGAGAAGCTCGTCGGGGCCCAGGCGCTCATGAGCCGACGCGCTGCCGCGGACCGGTCGATCGAAGACAGGGGTCAGTTCGGTGTCCATGGGCTCATCCTGGCGGATGAGGCCATTACTCCGCAGGGTGCTCTTGGTGAACAGCCGGATCGGCCGGGGAAGACGCGAACCGGTCGGTCGCCGCGCGCAGCGCAGCGGCGATGCCCGGCTCGGACGCCGAGTGCGCGGCATCCGCGATCATGACGAGCTCGGCCTCCGGCCAGGCCCGATGCAGCTCCCAGGCCGTCATCGGGGGCGTGCATACGTCGTAGCGGCCTTGGACGATGACGGCGGGGATGTCGCGGATGGCGTCCACGCCCGCGATCAGCTGCCCCTCGTCGAACCAGCCGCCGTGCAGGAAGTAGTGGTTCTCGATGCGGGCGAACGCGGTCGCCGCCGCCGGCTCCGTCATCGACGCGACCAGGTCGGGATCGGGCAGCAGCGTGAGCGTCGACGCCTCCCACCTCGTCCAGGCGAGCCCTGCCTGCCCGTGGATCGCGGGATCGGGGTCGGCGAGGCGCCGCGCGTACGCCTCGATCAGGTGCGACCGCTCGAGCACTGGAATCGGAGCGAGGAAGTCCTCCCAGAGGTCGGGGAAGATCACCGAGGCTCCGCCCTCGTAGAACCACTCGAGTTCGAAGCGACGGAGCGTGAAGATGCCGCGCAGCACGATCTCACTGACCCCCTCGGGGTGAGCCTGCGCGTAGGCGAGCGCCAGCGCGCTCCCCCACGATCCGCCGAACACCTGCCAGCGATCGATTCCGAAGTTGCGGCGGAGCAGCTCCATGTCGCCGACCAGGTGCCAGGTCGTGTTGTGGCGGAGGTCGGCGTCCGGCTCGCTCGCGTGCGGCGTGGAGCGCCCGCACCCGCGCTGATCGAAGAGGATGATCCGATACCGCTCCGGGTCGAAGAACCGCCGGTGCCAGGGCGAGGTGCCCGCGCCGGGTCCGCCGTGCAGGAAGATGACCGGCTTGCCGTCGGGGTTGCCGCTCTGCTCCCAGTAGACGCGGTTGCCGTCGCCCACGAAGAGCTCGCCGGTCTCATAGGGTTCGATCGGCGGATAGAGGATGTCGTCGAGGTGCGCCGGTGGACTCACAGCTCATTTCCTTGCACACCGAAAGTGTCGCAGGCTCCGGGGCCCCCCTGATACCCCGCCATGAACCAGCGCTGCCGCTGCTCGCTCGATCCATGGGTCCACGCCTCCGGGTTGACTGGGGCACCGGACTCGCGCTGGATGTGGTCGTCGCCGACGGCGGCGGCGGCATCCAGCGCATCGCGCACCTGCGCTTCGGTCGGCGCCTGAAGGAACGGGACCCCGCTCTCATCCTTCTGCTCCCCGGCGTGGGCCACCCAGGCTCCCGCGAAGCAGTCGGCCTGCAGCTCGGTGCGCACGCTGTTGCTGTCTTCGCCGGTGCCGTTGTCGGGATGGTCCTGCATGATCCCGGTGATGTTCTGCACGTGGTGTCCGTACTCGTGGGCGAGCACGTAGAGCTGGGCGAGCGGCCCGGCGGACGCATCGAACCGCTCGCGCAGCAGCGCGAAGAAGGTCGGATCGACGTACACGGTCTCCTCGGGCGGGCAGTAGAACGGACCGGTCGCGTTGGAGGCCGTGCCGCAGCCGGTCGCGGCCTCGACGTCGACGATGATCAGCTGCGGCTTGCGGTAGCCGTCGACGGCGGTCGCCCAGTACTGGTCGATGTTGAGGGACGCGGCAGCGAGCCGACAGTCGTCGCGCGCGTTCGCGTCGGACCCCAACTCGCAGTTCTGGACCTCCTCATCCTGTGCGGAGCCGCCGCCGGCGGCTCCGCCGCCGAGCAGTCCCGAGAAGTCGCCMCCGGTGAGCAGATTGAGCAGGAGGACCGCGATCACGCCGAGTCCGGCGGCACCGCCGCCGATCGCGACGCCGCGGCCACGTCGCCGCGCGGTATTGCCCCCGACCTTTGCGTTGTCGTTGAACGTCATGGCTTCACGGTACCGCGGGGGATTCACCAACCCCCGAAAACGCCCGACCCCTTGCGCAATCGACCGGAATAGGCTCTCGTCATGGCGACCACACCGAAAACCGTGACCATCACCGGCGCGGGAGGGCAGATCGGGTACGCCCTGATGTTCCGGATCGCCGCCGGCGAAATGCTCGGGCGGGACCGCCCGGTGCGGCTCAGGCTGCTGGAGATCCCACAGGGAATGCGCGCCGCCGAGGGCGCGATCCTCGAGCTGCAGGACTGCGCGTTCCCGCTGCTGGCCGGCGTCGACGTGTTCGACGATCCGAATGCCGCCTTCGAAGGGTGCGGGGTCGCTCTCCTGGTCGGATCACGCCCCCGCGGACCTGGGATGGAGCGCGCCGACCTTCTCGCGGCGAACGCCGGCATCTTCGCACCGCAGGGAGCTGCGATCAACGCGCATGCGGCTGACGACGTGCGGATCCTCGCGGTGGGCAACCCCGCCAACACGAACGCGCTCATCGCCGCGGCATCCGCCCCCGACGTGCCGGCCGAGCGATTCACCGCGCTCACCCGACTCGACCACAACCGGGCGATCGGGCAGCTGGCGGCCGCTCTCGACGCTCACCCGGACGACCTGCGCGGGGTCGCGATCTGGGGGAACCATTCCGCGACGCAGTTCCCGGATGTCTCGCACGCGACAGTCTCGGGCGTCCCGGTCATCGACGCGCTCGCTGCGAAGCTCGGCGGCACCGCTGCTGCCGTGACCTGGCTCGACGACGTGTTCATCCCGCGCGTCGCCCGCCGAGGGGCGGAGATCATCGAGGTGCGCGGGTCGTCGTCGGTCGCCTCAGCGGCCAACGCGGCGATCGCGCATGTGCGCGACGAGCAGAGGGGGACGGATGCCTCGACCTCGGCCGCCGTGGTCTCCCACGGCGAGTACGGGGTTCCGGAGGGGTTGGTGTGCTCGTTCCCGGTGACGTCGGACGGCTCCGGCTACCGCATCGTGGAGGGACTCGGCCTGGACGACCGCTCCCGTGCGCGGTTCGACGCCTCGATCGCCGAGCTCGTGGCGGAACGCGACGCCGTGCGCGACCTCGGACTGCTGTCGTAGATGGAGTACCTGGTCATCGCGATCCTCGGGGTCGTCGTCGTCGCGCTCGCTACGGCGGTCGCACCGCGGGCGAAGATCGCCGGCCCGCTGCTGCTGGTCGCGGTCGGGATCGTGGTCAGCCTGTTCCCGTTCGTGCCGCCGATCGAGGTCGACCCCGAGCTCATCCTCGTCGGCGTCCTGCCACCGCTGCTCTACTCCGCGGCCGTCTCGCTTCCGGCGATCGAATTCCGTCGCGACTTCGGCCCGATCGCAGGGCTGTCAGTGCTGCTCGTGCTGTTCAGCTCGGTCGCCCTGGCATTCTTCTTCAACGCCCTGATCCCCGGTCTGGGCATCTACTACGCTCTCGCACTCGGGGCGATCCTGAGTCCCACCGACGCGGTGGCCACCTCGATCGTGAAGCGTCTCGGCGTTTCGCGGCGGGTCGTGACGATGCTCGAGGGCGAGAGCCTGCTCAACGACGCGACGTCCCTGGTGATCCTTCGCGTGGCCGTCGCCATCGCGATCACGGGGAACGCGCCCGAGGGCGGCATCCTCGGAACCTTCGTCTGGGGCATCCTCGTGGCGATCGTGATCGGCGCCCTGGTCGGCTGGCTGAATCTGCGCCTGCGCGCGCTCGTGCACAACCCCGCAGCCAATACGGCCCTCGGCTTCGTCGTCCCGTTCATCGCGTATCTGCCGACCGAGCGGCTCGGCGGCTCGGGACTCGTCGCGGCGGTGGTGGCCGGCATCGTGACCGGCCAGGGCGCCGCCCGGTGGTTCACTCCGGAGCAGCGGATGTCGGACGCGCTGAACTGGCGCACGATCGAGCTCCTGCTCGAGGGCGCGGTCTTCCTCCTGATGGGCCTCGAGCTCAAAGAGCTGCTGCGCCAGAACATCGAGGACGATCAGGGTCTCGGGCATGCCATCTGGCTCGCCGTCGCCGCCTTCGCCATCATCATGCTCGTGCGCGCGGCCTACGTCTCCTTCCTGGTCTGGCTGCAGAGCAGGCGCGCCCGGCACCGGGATCGCGCGCGTCTGGAATCGTTCAGTGAGCGCATCGAATCGATCGCCGCGGAGCCGCCCGATCCGGACGCCCCCCGCCGTGGGCGGGCGGCGCGAGAGCTCCCCCCGCCGCAGCCGGAGCAGCGTGAACGGTGGCTGTCGATCATGCGCTCACGGGCCACGCGGGCCCTCGCCGACATCGACTACTACCAGGGATCGCCGCTGGGCTGGAAGCACGGGACGATCATCGTCTGGGCGGGCATGCGTGGTGTCGTCACGCTCGCGGCCGCCCAGACGCTCCCTTCGGATGCACCGGAGCGCCCGCTCCTCGTGTTCGTCGCGTTCCTCGTCGCGGTTGGCAGCCTCATGGTGCAGGGACTGACCCTCCCGTGGGTGGTGCGACGGCTCGGAATCGACGACACGGCTGCGGACGAAGTCAGCCGCAGCGAGCAGACCCGCCTCGACGAGGAGCTGCGGGAGGCCGCGGCGTCCGCCCTCCTCGGCGACTCCCTCACCAAGCGCGACGGCACCGCGTTCGCACCTGAGCTGATCGAACGCATCGGCGCGCGCATGGCCGAGCCGCCGGACGAGGACATGAGCGCGATCATGCAGGACACGCTCGAACTGCGGCTCGCGATGATCGAGACGCAGCGGCGGCGCCTCACCGAGCTGTCGTCCGGTGGCGCGTACAGCACCGCGGTGCTCCGCCGGGCGCTCGCCGAGCTCGACGCGGATCAGCTCAGCCTCGAGCTGCGGCTCGGGGACGACGACTGACGGCTGCCGCGTTCACGCCGTCTGCGCCGCGGTGCACAATGGACTCGGAGGTGCGGACATGGCGGATGCCACGAATACGACGGATTCCACACACGTGCACGCCGAAGCGCCCCCGCTGGGTGCGTCCCACGCCGCGATCGAGTGCCCCGAATGCTTCACCGAGATGCAGCGCGACCGGGACTGGTGGCTCGCCCGCCCCGCAGGTGCGCGTCTGGTCGGGCTGGTCGTCTCTCGCGACGACATGCCGTCGGTGACCGTTCAGCGTGATGAGCTCACCCGATTCGGCGTGCCGATCGGAGGGTTCCGCCACCCGGCGCCCGAGACGCTCGAGTCCTGGGAGGAGCGCCTGGTGCGCCTGTTCGGGCGGCTCACCCACGGCGATGTGCTCGTCGTCACCGACGTGCACGCGCTCGGCCGCAACACCGACGAGGAGACCCGCACCGTGGCCGAACTCAGTCGGCGCGGTGTCGTGGTGAAGGTGCTGCGCCATGGCGCGCGCCACCTGAAGGACGTCCCGCGCTGACGGCGGCGCGGTCCTGAGCGAGTCTCAGCGCACGTCATTCCGGGGCGTTGTCGGCAGGTCCCCCGTGATCGAAGGGCGTGGTGATCTCCCGATAGGCCAAGTGCGTCACCATCCCGAGGGCCGCGTGCTCCAGGTTGTGGCAGTGATCCATCCAGATCCCCGGGTTATCGGCATACAGCGCCACCACCCAGACCTCGCCGGGCCCGACGTCGAAGGTGTCGAGCCAGAGCGGCTGCGCGGGCGCGCGACCGTTCACCGACAGCACCCGCACGGCGTGCCCATGGGGATGCATCGGGTGAGTCTCGAACGTCCTGTTGACGAGTCGCACGCGAACCGTGTCCCCCGTGTCCACGATGGTGGGCTCGATGTACGGATACACCCGGCCGTCCACCGTGTACGCGTCGGCAACGCCGTGCTGGGGCGCACGCGCGACGGTCAGATCGGGCCACCCGACGAAACGGAAGCGTACGGTCGCGCGCTGGCCGAGCCCGATGGTGCCGAAGCGCTCTCACTTTGGGTGGACGGCGCACTTCCCGTCTACGAGCGCACGTCCGCGATCGGTGATGCGGGTCGATCCGCGTACGCGTCGGATCCGTACCTCGCCGACTGGTGGGTGCGGAGCGAGGCGCTGCGACTCGACGGCTGTGTCCGCATGGTGCAGGCGCTCGCCGATCATGGCACGCTGCGAGCCGGACTGAGCGTGAAGGAGGGCGCCGACATCCTCGCCACCACTCTGTCGCCGCAGTCGTACCTGGCCTTCACGGTGGATCGCGGCTGGACGGTCGATCACCTCGGGGCCTGGCTGAAGGATGCCCTCCCGCGGCTCCTCGTCGCCGACCGCGGATAGCCCGCCGACGAGACGAAGCGCGGTCCGTTCAGGCGGTCGCGCGCCAGCATCCCGCGACGTGGTCGTCGACCATGCCGGCCGACTGCATGAGCGCGTACATCGTGGTGGGTCCGACGAACCGGAAGCCGCGCTTCCGCAGCGCCTTCGATGCGGCGTTCGACTCCGCCGTGGTCGCCGGGATCTCCGCGAAGCCAGCCGGTCGGGGCCGTTGCGCGGCGGGCGCGAACGACCAGAGGAGCTCGTCGAGTTCACCTCGCGCCATCGTCGTCACGAGCCGCGCGTTCGAGATCGTCGCCTCGATCTTGGCGCGATTGCGCACGATCCCGGCATCCGCCATCAGCCGGTCGATGTCCGACTGATCGAAGACCGCCACCGCCTCGGGCTCGAACCCCGCGAACGCCTCACGGAATCTCGGGCGCTTGCGCAGGATGGTGATCCACGAGAGCCCCGCCTGAAACCCCTCGAGGCTCAGCTTCTCGAACAGCGCCCGATCGCCGTGCAGCGGGGTGCCCCACTCCTCGTCGTGGTAGCGCCGGTACTCTGCGTCGTCGCCGACCCACGCGCAGCGGGGGATGGCGTCCGGACCGAGGCGGATGTCGGGGCTCACCCGGTCAGCCTAGGCCGGGTGAGCCCGCTCGCCGGCTACTTGTGCTTGAGCGACTTCTCCGAGACGGGGCCCTCGCCGGAGGCGAGGAGCGCCGCATGGTAGCCCGCAGCCTCGGCCTGGCGAACCTGCTCGGCACCCGATGCGATGGGCGCCCGCACGTGCTCGGGCTCGAAGCCGAACGCGTCGACGAGATCCTGCGCGTGCGGGCGAAGCCGCGCGCAGAGGCGGTCGATATAGGCGGAGACGGCGGTGGCGCGCTTCACCGAGAGGCGCCCATTGATCAGGTACCAGGCGAGGTGGCGCTCGATGAGCGTGAGGCCGAAGAGGTCGCGCAGCCAGGTCAGCACCTGCTTGGTGCCGGCGTGCTCCATCGCGTTGACGGCGTCGGTGAGCGCCTCCCACTGCAGCAGCTCGCCGTGTGCCCGGGCGGCCTCGATCAGCTCGGACTGGTTGGCGTTGAACAGCGCCGCCGCCTCGTCACGCGGGAGCTTGGATGCCGGGCGCAGCCGTCCCGCGATGTCCGCGATCATCTGTTGCACGCGGCCGGAGAGCAGCTCATGCTGGTGGTCGGCGCGCAGGCCGAGTTCGACCGAACGGGCGGTCGAGCCGAAGTCGGCGACCGACTGCCCGAACTGGCGCAGACCGGCACCGTGGAACACCTTGCCGGCGGTCTGGCCGAGCGCGATGCGGGCGAGCGCCGCGGCATCCTTGCCCTTGAACTGCTTGGCGTAGTCGGAGAGGAGGCGCTTGCCGACGAGCTGCAGCAGCACGTTGTTGTCGCCCTCGAACGTGACGTACACGTCGAGGTCGTGGTGCAGCCCGACCAGGCGGTTCTCGGCGAGGAAGCCCGCGCCGCCGCAGGCCTCGCGGCACTCCTGGATGGTGTCCAGGGCGTTCCAGGTCGACAGGGGCTTCAGCGCCGCGGCGAGCGTCTCGAGGTCTTCGCGCTCCTCCGGCGTATCCTTCCTGCCGCTGAAGACGCCGTCGAACTTGCGCAGCAGCTCGTCGTTGGCGAAGAACTGGGCGTAGTTCTGGGCGAGCAGGGGCAGCAGGCGACGCTGGTGCTTGCCGTAGTCGAGCAGCACGACCTCGTCGGTGCCGGAGCCGGAGTCGAACTGGCGACGCTGGTTCGCGTACGTGAGCGCGATGCAGAGGGCGACTGCGGTGCCGGTGGTGGCGGCGCCGTCGAGCGAGACGCGGCCCTGGACGAGCGCGCCGAGCATCGTGAAGAACCGCCGCCCGGGGCTGGCGATGTCGCTCGAGTACGTGCCATCGGCCGCGACGTCGCCGTAGCGGTTGAGGAGGTTCTCGCGCGGGATGCGCACGTGGTCGAAATGCAGCCTCCCGTTGTCGATGCCGTTCAGACCGCCCTTGACGCCGTCGTCCTCGCCGCCGATGCCGGGGAGGAACTCTCCGTCGTCGTCACGCAACGGGACGAAGAAGCAGTGCACGCCGTAATTGACGTCGCCGGTGATGAGCTGGGCGAACACGGTCGCGGCCTTGCCGTGCAGCGCCGCGTTGCCGAGGTAGTCCTTCCACGCGCCGCGGAACGGCGTGTGGATGATGAATTCCTCGCTGTCCGGGTCGTAGGTCGCCGTCGTGCCGATGGCCGCGACATCCGATCCGTGTCCCGTCTCGGTCATCGCGAACGCACCGGGGATCGAGACGTCCATGATGCCGCGCAGCCACTGGTCGTGGTGCTTCTTCGTGCCAAGCTGGTAGACGGCTGAGCCGAACAGTCCCCACTGCACGCCGGACTTGATCTGCAGGCTGGGATCGGCCAGCACGAGCTCCATGAAGCCTGCGAGGTTCGCACCGCTGTCGCCCAGCCCGCCGTACTCCTCGGGGAACCCGCGGCGGGATCCGCCCGCCTCGGCGAGCGCGTGCAGTTGGGCCAGCACCCGCTCGCGGTGCTCGACCATCGGCATGCCGTCGACGCGCCAGAACGCGGGGTCCTTGATGACGGCCCGCGCTTCGCGGCGGGTCTCTGCCCACGTCCCCATCAGGGCGTCGTTCACCTGAGCGACGTCGATGCGGGCTTCGGATGCCTCGGCCGCGGTGTGCGGTGCGGTCGGGGCTCCGCCGGCGGGCGTTCGCCTATTCGTGGCGGGTTTCTTCGGACGGACGGCGGCGTCGGTCATGGATTCACCTTTCGGGTGAAGAACAGGGAGGAGGTCATCATTGACGGTAGGAGTTCGACAAMATCGCGCCAAACCCATTGCCGAAACCTCACAAGAGCGGCGGGGTACGGCGGTTGGGGCTGTTGTGCGATCCCGACAGCGCCGACTCCGCCACGGCTGGACTGGCGTGGGGCGGCGACGCTCGGCACGATGGAAGCAGAGCCGCGAAGGGCAGGCGATGACGGTCGAATTGGTGCGGTGGGGCGTGGACGACCTGCCCGTGCTGCAACGCGCGAACACGTGGGAGATGACGCGCTATTTCGGCGGGCCTGAGTCCGACGAAGCGCTCGCGCAACAGCACTCGGACTACCTCGCCGGGTGGGAGACCGGCCAGATGCGCATGTTCCGCGTCGATGTCGACGGCACGCCCGCGGGGTACGCCGGGTGGTGGGAGGAAGTGCACGACGGGATGCCGGTGTACGAGGTCGGCTGCTCCATCCATCCAGACTGGCAGGGCCGCGGCATCGCCTTGACGGCGCTTCGCGAGACGCTCCGCCTTGTCGCGGTGCTCGGCGATCGACCCTTGGTCGTCGGCTATGCGCACGTCGACAACGCCCCGTCGAACGCTCTGTGCGCGCGGGCTGGGTTCGACCTCGTGGGCACCGCGGCGTTCCCCCCCGAGGGCGATGTGCCGGGGATGTCGGTGAACGTCTGGATGATCGACGTCACCGGGGGCGGGTGACCTCGACGCGCTGCCGCACCGGCTTCGGGTGGCACGCGCGCGGTCGTTCCCGCTGCGGTAGCTGGCGCTACGACGCGTTCTCGACCGAGGCCTCGAGGTCAGCGTCGCTCGGGGGCGCCGCGGGCAGGCTCGCCTCGATGGCCGCGATGACCCGGGGGTCGTCGGGCACCGTCTGCGGGCGGAAGCGGTGGACCTCACCCGAGGGGCTCACCAGGAACTTCTCGAAGTTCCACGTGACGCGGCCCGCTTTGCCATCGGCATCCGGAGTCTTCTTCAGCTCCGTGTAGAGGGGGTGCTCCTTGCGGCCGTTGACGCGTACCCGGTCAAGCACCGGGAACGAGATGCCGTAGGTCAGCGAGCAGTACTCCTTGATGGCCTCGTTGCTGCCGAGCTCCTGCAGGAACTGGTTGCTCGGAAAGCCGAGGACCTGCAAGCCGCGATCGCCGTACTCGCGCTGCAGCCGCTCGAGCGTCTCGTACTGCGGGGCGAGGCCGCAGCGGGACGCGACGTTCACGATCAGGACGGCCTTGCCGTCATAGTCAGCGAGCGTCTGCTCCTCGCCCTCCATCGTGTGGAACGGGATGTCGCTGATGGTCATAGAGTCTCCAACTCGAGATCGGGTGCGGGAATTCCTAGAAGAGTCCGACGATTCGGCCCTGCTCATCGACGTCGATCGTGTTCGCGGCGGGTGCCTGAGGAAGTCCCGGCATGGTCATGATGTCACCGCAGATCATGACGACGAAACGGGCACCGGCGGCGAGGCGCACCTCCCGGATGTCGACGTCATGCCCCGACGGCGCGCCGCGCAGTTTCGGGTCGGTCGAGAAGGAGTACTGGGTCTTCGCCACGCACACCGGATAGTCGCCGTACCCCTCGTCCTGCAGGCGCCGGATCTGGGCGCGCACCGCGGTCGAGGCGGTGATGTCGGATGCCCCGTAGATGCGGGTGGCGATCGCGCGCATCTTCTGCCACAGCCCGTCGCTGTCGGGGTAGGTGAAGCGGAGTTCGGATGCCTCGCCGCAGAGCCGCACGACCTCGCGGGCCAACTCCTCGGCGCCTGAGCCGCCTTCGGCGAAGTGCCGCGCCACCACCGCCCGACCCCCGGCACGCTCGACCGCGTCGACGAGAGCCTGGACCTCGGCATCCGTGTCTTCGGCACGATGGTTGATCGCCACCACCGACGGCAGGCCCCAGGTCTCGCGCACGGTGGTGAGGTGCCGGACGAGGTTGGCGGTGCCACGCTCGAGCGCCGCCACGTCCTCGTGCGGGAGGCCCTCGACCTCCACTCCGCCGTGGTACTTCATCGCCCGCACGGTCGCGACGATCACCGCAGCCGACGGGCGCAGCCCTGAGGTGCGACAGAGGATGTCGATGAACTTCTCCGCGCCGAGGTCGGCGCCGAACCCGGCCTCGGTCACCACGTAGTCGGCGAGACGGAGCGCCGACTGAGTCGCGATCGCGGAGTTGCACCCGTGCGCGATGTTGGCGAACGGGCCGCCGTGCACGAAGGCGGGCGTGTGCTCGAGGGTCTGCACGAGGTTCGGTGCGAGGGCGTCGCGCAGCACCGCGGTCATGGCGCCGTGCGCCTGCAGGTCGCGGGCGAGCACCGCCTTTCGGTCGCGAGTGTGCCCGATGACGATGTCGCCGAGGCGCTCATTGAGATCGGCGACGCTCGTCGCGAGACAGAAGATCGCCATCACCTCGCTCGCCACGACGATGTCGAAGCCGGATTCACGCGGATAGCCGTTGTTCGGACCGCCGAGTCCCACGACGACGTCGCGCAGCGCGCGGTCGTTCACGTCGAGCACCCGCCGCCACGTGATCCGCCGCACATCGATGCCGAGCGCATTGCCGTGGTGGATGTGGTTGTCGATCAGCGCGGCGAGCAGGTTCGTGGCCACCGAGATCGCCGCGAAGTCACCGGTGAAGTGGAGGTTGATGTCTTCCATGGGGACGACCTGGGCGTAGCCGCCGCCCGCCGCACCGCCCTTCATCCCGAACACGGGTCCGAGGGCAGGCTCGCGCAGGCAGATCATGGCGCGCTCGCCGATGCGCGTGAGTGCGTCGCCCAGCCCCACGGTGGTCGTGGTCTTGCCCTCGCCGGCCGGCGTCGGCGAGACCGCAGTGACGAGGACGAGCTTGCCGCGAGGCGTGTCTTCGAGCCCTCGCAGGAAGTCGAGCGAGACCTTGGCCTTGAACCGCCCGTAGGGCTCCAGGCTCGGCTCGGGAATGCCGAGCGCCTCCGCCACCTGGGTGATGGGCCGCATGGTCGCGGCCTGGGCGATCTCGATGTTGCTGAGCGGCACTGGTTCCCCGTTCGTCGGCGTCGACGCTCGCCAGCCTACGGCGACGGATGCCGCGGCTCCGGGTTTGCCGCGGCTCAGTCCCGGATGCCGGTCAGGCCGCTGCCGCGATGACCGCGAGCACGGCCTCGCCGTACGCTTCGCGCTTCTTGTCGCCGATGCCGGTGATCCCGTGCAGATCCGCGAGGGACGCGGGTCGGTGCTCGGCGAGCGCGCGCAGCGTCGCATCACCGAAGACGATGTAGGCGGGCATCCCCTGCTCTTTCGCGACCCGCGCACGCCATTCGCGGAGCGATTCGAAGAGGGGCCGCGCCGCGGCATCGAGGGCATCGGATGCCGAGGCCTTGCGTGCGCGAGGGGATGCGCCGGCTCTGCCGAGCACGTCGCGACGGAGCGGCACCGGGGCCTCACCGCGCAGCACGGGCATGGCGGCATCGCCGAGGGCGAGCGTGCCATAGTCGCCCTGCGACACGAGGATCTGCTGCGCCAGGAGCTGCCGGACGACGCTGCGCCAATCCTGATCGGTGAGGTCGGCACCGAGGCCGTAGGTCGACAGCTTGTCGTGCCCCTGCTGGCGGATGCGGTCTGTCGACGCGCCGCGCAGGATGTCGACGAGATGGCCCGCGCCGAACGCCTGACCGCGCTCCCGCTGGAGCCGCACGATCGTCGACAGGAGCTTCTGCGCGGGGACGAGTCCGTCCCACGTCTCGGGCGACTCGAGGCACGTGTCGCAGTTGCCGCAGGGGCCGGATGCCTCGCCGAAGTAGCCGAGCAGGTTCTGGCGGCGGCATCCGACCGTCTCGCACAGCGCCAGCATCGCGTCGAGGTGCTGACCGAGGCGGGTCTTGTACGACCGCTCGCCCGGCGACTGGTCGATCATGCGGCGCTGCTGCACGACGTCGCCGAGGCCGTAGGCCATCCAGGCGACGGCGGGCTCACCGTCGCGGCCGGCACGGCCGGTCTCCTGGTAATAGCCCTCGACGGACTTGGGCAGGTCGATGTGGGCGACGAAGCGCACGTCGGGCTTGTCGATGCCCATGCCGAAGGCGATCGTCGCGACCATCACCACGCCGTCGTCGCGGAGGAAGCGGGACTGGTTGGCTGCCCGGACGGATGCGTCGAGCCCGGCGTGGTATGGCAGCGCATCGATCCCCTGCGTGCGCAGGTAGTCGGCGGTCTGCTCGACGCTCTTGCGACTCAGTGCGTAGACGATGCCGGCAGCCCGCTCGGGCTGGGCCCGGATGAACGCGAGCAGCTGCTTGCGCGGTTCGACTTTCGGGTCGATGCGGTACTGGATGTTCGGCCGGTCGAAGCTCGCGACGAAGTGCTGGGCATCGGTCAGCCGGAGGCGCTCGGTGATCTCGCGGTGCGTCGCGTCGGTGGCGGTCGCGGTGAGGGCGACGCGGGGCACGCCGGGGAACTGCTCGCCGAGGTCGCCCAGGGTGAGGTAGTCGGGGCGGAAGTCGTGGCCCCACTGCGAGACGCAGTGCGCCTCGTCGATCGCGATGACGCTCAGCGCGCCGCGCTGCAGCAGGGCGCGCGTCGACGCGTTCGAGAGCCGCTCCGGGGCGACGTAGATGAGGTCAAGCTCGCCCGCGAGGTACGCGCGCTCCACCGCCGCGCGCTGCGGGGCGGACTGGGTGGAGTTGAGGTAGGCGGCGCGGACGCCGTTCACGACGAGCGCGTCGACCTGGTCGTGCATGAGCGCGATGAGCGGGCTGACGACGAGGCCCGTCCCCTCGCGGACGAGAGCGGGGATCTGATAGATCAGGCTCTTGCCGCCGCCGGTCGGCATGAGCACGACCGCGTCGCCGCCGGCGACGACCTGGTCGATCGCGGCCGCCTGGTTGCCGCGGAACGCCTCGAAGCCGAAGACGGTGTGCAGGGCCGCAAGCGGTGTCGGGAACCGAGACGGGGTGGCCCTGCAGGTGAGCGGCGCAGCGGCGACCGCGCTCGGCACGCGTGCGACCGGGCCGCTGAACCTGCCGTCGAACGCGTCGTCGGGCGGCGGCATCCAGCCGTCTTCCGGCGGAGCCCAGGACTCATCGGCTGGCGGCGCCCAGGCATCAGTCGGCGGGGTGAGGTCGGCCCGATCCCAGTCGATGTCGGCGTAGGGGTCGGCGTTGCTCACCCGCCCCAGCGTAGCTGGGCGCGCCGACACGGCCGGGCTAGAGCCGGACGACCTCGGTGACCCGCACGACCGCGGTGCCGTTCTCCTCCGAGGCGGCGAGGTCGACCTCGCCGCGGATGCGCCAATCGTGGTTGCCCTCAGGATCGTCGATCGTCTGCTCGACTTTCCAGACACCGGATGCCGCGGCATCCGTCTCATCGATGGTCACGAGTCGCGGCGAGCGCGCGGGCCCGCCCGCCAGCAGCTCCTCGTGCTCGTCGAAGTACGAATCGAGGGCCGCCGACCAGTCCACGTCGGGGTCGAGGGCGGCGAGCTCATCGTCCTTCTGCAGCGCCGCGAGCTGCACCCGCCGGAACATTTCGTTGCGCACGAGCACGAGGAACGCGCGGCGATTCGTCAGCACCGACGGCGGGGCCGGCGGCACGACCGGCGCGGAGGGATCCGCGACCGGGTTGATGAGGCTCTCCMACTCGTCGACGAGGCTCGAGTCGACCTGGCGGACGAGTTCGCCCAGCCACGCGACGAGATCGAGGAGGTCGGGAGTCTGCGCCTCGACCGGGACGGTCTGGCGGATCGCCCGGTAGGCGTCGCTGAGATAGCGCAGTACGAGGCCCTCGCTGCGGGCGAGCTGGTACAGCGAGATCAGCTCGCCGAACGCCAGGGCACGCTCGAACATGTCGCGCACCACCGACTTGGGCGACAGTTCGAAGTCGCGCACCCACGGCTGGCTTGACGCGAACACCTCGAAGGACTGCGCGAGCAGCTCGTCGAGGGGCTTGGGATATGTGATCTCCTCGAGCAGCTCCATGCGCTGCTCGTACTCGATCCCGTCGCGCTTCATCGCCGCCACGGCCTCGCCGCGGGCGAGGAACTGCTGCTGCGACAGCACCGGACGCGGGTCGTCGAGCGTGGCCTCGATGATGCTCACGACATCGAGGGCGTAGTGTCCGGTGCCGGCTGACCCGGTGGCCACCTCGACGCGGCCGAGCTCGGTCTCCGGGTCGAGCAGGCCGATGGCGGCGAGCGCGAAGGGCGACAGGGGCTGGTTGAGCGCGAAGTTCGGCTGCAGCTCGACGGTGAGACGGATGCCGCCGCCCTCGTCGTCGTGAACCACCACCTGTGCCGCGACGAGGGTGCGGAAGATGCCGAGCGCGCGGCGGGCGAGCTCGTACTGGCGCGCCTTCGGCTCGTGGTTGTCGAAGACGAGCGACCGGACGTTCGAGAACACATCGCCGCCACGGGCAATCACATTGATCAGCATTGCGGCGGTCAGCTGCAGCTGCGGCACGAGGGGTTCCGGCTCCGCCTCGACGAGCCGCTCGAACGACGCCTCACCCCAGTTGACGAACCCCTGCGGCGCCTTCTTGCGCACGATCTTGCGGATCTTCTTCGGGTCGTCGCCCGCCTTGGCGATCGACGCCGCGTTCTCGATCTCGTGGTCGGGCGCCATCACCACGACGGTTCCGGCGGTGTCGAAGCCCGCACGCCCGGCCCGGCCGGCGACCTGGTGGAACTCGCGGGCGCTGAGCTGCCGCATCCGCTGTCCGTCGTACTTCGCCAGGGCCGTGATCATCACTGTGCGGATCGGCACATTTATGCCGACGCCCAGGGYGTCCGTGCCACAGATGACGCGCAGCAGACCCCGCTGAGCGAGCGTCTCGACGAGCCGGCGGTAGCGCGGGAGCATGCCGGCGTGGTGCACGCCGATCCCGGCGCGGACGTAGCGCGACAGCATCCGTCCGAATGCGGTCGTGAAGCGGAAGCCGCCGATCGCCTCGGCGATGGCGTCGCGCTGCTCGCGACTGACGATCCGGATCGAGGACAGCGCCTGGGCGCGCTCCATGGCGGCCGCTTGCGAGAAGTGCACGATGTACACCGGCGCCTGCCCGGTCAGCAGCAGGTCCTCGACCGTCTCGTGGACCGGCGTGCGGGCGTAGGAGAAGTGCAGGGGCACGGGACGTTCGACCCCGGTGATGCGCGCGGTCGGGCGGCCGGTGCGGCGCGAGAGGTCGTCGGCGATCGTGGTGACGTCGCCGAGCGTCGCCGACATGAGGATGAACTGCGCGCGCGGCAGCAGGAGGAGCGGCACCTGCCACGCCCACCCCCGGTCCGGATCGCCGTAGTAGTGGAACTCGTCCATGACGACCTGGTCGGCCGCGGTGTCCGCTCCCTTGCGCAGCGCGAGGTTCGCGAGGATCTCGGCGGTGCAGCAGATGATCGGCGCGTCGGGGTTGACCGAGGAGTCGCCCGTCACCATGCCGACGTTCGCGGCGCCGAAGATGTCGACGAGCGCGAAGAACTTCTCGCTCACGAGCGCCTTGATCGGCGCCGTGTAATACGTGCGACCGCCGCGGGCGAGGCACGCCGCGTGCGCGGCCACCGCGACGAGCGATTTGCCCGTGCCGGTGGGCGTCGACAGCACGACGTTCGCCCCCGACACGATCTCGATGATCGCCTCGTCTTGAGCGGGGTAGAGGGTGAGTCCCTGTTCGGACGCCCACTCGACGAACCCGAGGTACGCGGTGTCGGCGTCGGCGCCGACGGGCACGTGCTCGAGCAGCGTGTGGGGCATCACATGAGTCTGCCAGGCCGGGTGGCGAGACCCGGCCTGGCAGAGAAGATGGGGCCGGAGGGGTGAGCGGATGCCGCGCCCCGCCGGCAGGATCGGTCGAGCGCGGGTCTACCCGGGAAGCGTCGCCGCGATGGTGGCGGCGATGGCCTGCTGGCCGGCCGCGTTCGGGTGGAACCCGCGATCCTTGGGCTGACCGTTGACGAGCCCGCTGACCCAGCGGTCGCTGCTGTCGCACAGGCCGTGGGTCGCGAAGGCGGCGGTCAGGTCTACGTATTCGATGCGGTTATCCACCGTGCCGGTGGCGTCGTGGTACGCGCGCAGGTATGTCCACATGCCTGCGTAGACCGCGGCGTTGAGACCCGTCACCCCGAGGTCGTCCAGCATGTCCGCCTGGGCCCGCTCGAACTTCATYGGCGTGCCCGGCCCTGCCGCGCCGATGCTGCACTTTCCGTTGAATGCTCCGAAGAGGTACGGGTAGCCGGTCACCCTGATCAGCGCGGTCGGGGCGGCCGCCCGGACGACCCCAATCGCGGTGGCGAGGCCGGCCGGGATTCCCGCGGCGGGGCCTGCCGGGTTTCCGAGCAGACCCATCGCGCCCTGGCACTGCTCGAGCGAGCCCAGGTTGCTGCAGGCGCCCAGAACGAGGATCCAAGGGAGGTCATTCACGCCTGCCGTGATCGTCACCAGCTGCGTCGCCCAGCCGAGTTTGCCCTGCTGCGCGAGCGCCGAGGCCTGCGCGGCGATCTGTGTCGTGTTGTTGCCCGAGCACGCGGCCGACTCCACGGTGCCGCCCATCAGGCCGGCGAGCACCGTCGGGTACGCCTTCTTCGACCGCAGGCACGAGGCGTCGTAGTACGGCATGAGGCCATTGCCGGAGGCGACCGAGTCGCCGATGGCCACATACGGCACGCCGGGTGGAAGGACCGACGCTGAGGCGGGCGCGGCGCCGACGAGCGCCGTGACGCTCAGAGCCGTGACCGTGAGGATGGTGGTGAGCAGACGTCGTCGCATGATTTCCCCAAATCGAACGGATTCCCCCCGGAATCACTGGATCCGGCATCTTTGCCGGACTTGAAGCCGACCTTAGACCTCCGCTCGCGGGCGCGCCAGAGCCGCGCCGCTGGTGGAATGCCGGTGGCGCCCCTACGTTGAAAAGGACGCACGAAAGGATGCCGATGGCCGCGCACGATGAAGAACTCACGGTCCGCCGCAACGATGAGGCGGGTCGCTACGAGATCCTGGTCGGCGACGTGCTCGGCGGCTTCACGGAGTTCGAGGTGGAGAGCCCCGGGCGCCTCGTCTTCCCGCACACCGAGATCGACCCCGCCTATCGCGGCTGGGGACTCAGCACCGTGCTCATCTCGCAGGCGATGACGGATGTCGCGGCCCGCGGCGAGTCCGTCGTACCGGTGTGCCCCGTTGTTCGCCGCTATCTGCGCCAGAACCCCGTGCCTGGGCTCACCGTGGAATGGCCGGCAGCGCTCCCCTGGGAGGCGGACGCATGACCCGCCTCGACACCGACCCCACCGAGCTCGCCGCCCACTCGCCCGACGCGTCCGCGGACATCGGCCCGCGCTGGCTGCTGCTGGACTCGCGCGAGGTGCCGCTCGGCGGCGTGCGCGGGATGGAGGTGCACCGCAGCCTCCCCCAACGCGATCTGCCGATGGTCGGCGCGTGGTGCTTCCTCGACCGGTTCGGACCGCAGGTGACGCGGATGCGCGTCGAGCCGCACCCGCACATCGGACTGCAGACGGTCACCTGGCCGTTCGTCGGCGAGGTGCGTCACCGCGACACCGTCGGCAGCGACGTCGTGGTGACGCGCGGGGCGCTGAACCTCATGACGAGCGGTGCGGGGATCGCACACTCGGAATACTCCGTCGGCGAGGAGGCCGTCCCGCTGGACGCGCTGCAGCTCTGGGTCGCCCTCCCCGAAGATCGCCGGCACGGCGCACCCGCCTTCGAGCGGCACGATGACCTCCCGATCGTCGCCCTGCCCGCCATCGAGGGACCGGATGCCGCGGCCGTGGTGGTGCTCGGAGAGTTCGGTGGCGCCGCATCCCCGGCGACGACCTACACGCCGATCGTCGGCGCCGAGATCCGCATCCCGGCCGGATCGCGCGTGCAGCTTCCCCTCGACCCGGCCTGGGAGTACGCCCTGGTGGGCATCGACGGTGGACTGCGGGCAACGCAGAAACCGCCCCTTGCGGAGGACGTGGCATCCGCCGCCGACCTTCATTCCCTGCGACTCCTCTACCTCGGCACGGGACGCGAAGGCGTGGAGCTCGGAAGCTCCGAGGGCGCGGCCCTCTTCCTGCTCGGCGGCGCTCCATTCGAAGACGACATCGTGATGTGGTGGAACTTCGTCGGTCGGACGCACGAAGAGATCGTCGAGGCGCGCGATGCGTGGGAGGCGGGCTCCGACCGGTTCGGTCGTGTCGAAGGGCACGGCGACGTGCGGATTCCCGCACCTCCGATGCCCGCTGTACGCCTCACCCAGCGCCGGCGTCGGCCGTAGCGGAACCCATGTAAGGGTCGACTAACCCGGGCACTACGCTTTACAGGTGGCCACGGCATCCCGACTCTCGACCAGCGTCCTGCTGACGTGCGCCGCGATCGGCGTCGCGACGGGTGTCGTCGCCGGCATCGCCGGATGGGTGACCCCGGTCGTGCTCGCCACTGTTCCGATCGTCTACGGCTTCGTGCTGGGCGCGCACGTCCTGCCCGGCATCGTCGCCCAGGAGCTGCTTCGCAAGCCCTGGGTCGCCCTGATCGCACACCTCATCGCGGCACTCGTGGCGAGTGCGATGGCACCGCAGTGGGCGTTCCGCTTCCTCGGCACCGCCATCCTCTTCGGCGGCATACAGGAGCTCGTCGCGGCGCTCACGCGCTACCGGGTCTGGAACGCGTGGCGGTTCTTCATCTCGGCGCTCTTCATCGGTGTCGTCGTCGCTGCGGCGGTCTTCTTCGCCGCGCACCTGTCGACCCTCGCCCTGTGGGCGCAGATCGTCTACCTCGTGCTCGCGGTGCTCGGGCCCGTCGCCTGGACCGCAGTGGCGCTCGCCATCGGATCCGGCCTGCGCCGGGCCGGCGTTGCCCGCACCGCCCAGCGCTGAGCCGTGGACGGCAGCCCCACACCCTTCCTGCAGGTGCGCGATCTGGCGATCACGCACGCCGGAGCGGATGCCGCGACCCCGGCCGGGATCTCTTTCGACGTGTCGCCGGGCGAGGTGGTGCTGGTGCTAGGCCCGAGCGGCTCGGGCAAGTCGACCCTCGCGCTCGCCCTGAACGGCCTGATCCCGCACGACCTGCCCGCCACTATGTCGGGAACGGTCATCGTGGATGGGCTCGATGTCGCCGCCACCCCGGTCGCGACGCTGAGTACCCGCGTCGGCATGGTCTTCCAAGACCCGGACGCGCAGCTCGTCACCGGGACGGTGCTCGATGAGGTGGCGTTCGGCCCGGAGAACCTGCGCATGCCCGTGGCGGACGTGCTCGCCCGTTCCGAGGCCGCGCTCCGCCGAGTGGGACTGTGGGAGCGCCGCGGCGAGAACCCCGACCGCCTCTCCGGCGGCGGGAGACAGCGCCTCGCGATCGCCTGCGCCCTCGCGATGGGATCGCCGCTGGTCGTGCTCGACGAACCCACGGCGAATCTCGATCCCCAGGGCATCGACGAGGTGTACCGCGCCCTCGCCGAGCTCGTCGCCACCGGCGACCGGGCGATCGTTCTGGTGGAGCACAACCTCGATGCAGCCGTCGGATTCGTCGACCGGGTCGTGGTGCTCGACGCCTCCGGCCGCCTCGTCGCCGACGGACCGGTGGACGAGGTGCTTCGCGGCCGAGCCGAGGAGCTGCATGACCTCGGCGTCTGGCTGCCGATCTCGGCCCTGGCCGCGCTGCGGCTGCGATCGGCGGGGTTCGTGCTCGATCCCCTCCCGCTGACCCCGGCGGAGCTGCACGCCGCGTTGGAGTCGGCGCCGCCCCCGGCGGTCGCTGAGCTCGTCGAAGCGTCCGCGTCCGCGCACGCCGAAATCAGCCCGCGGACCCTTCGACAAGCTCAGGGACCACTGCCGCCCGCCGACCCGCTCATCCGGGTCCGCGGTCTCACCGTCCGCCGCGGCCGCACCGAGGTGATTCACGACATCGAACTCGACGTGCGGGCGGGCGACTTCGTCGCGGTCGTCGGCGCGAACGGCGCTGGCAAGACCACCCTCATCCAGGCGATCGCGGGGGTCATTCCGCCGCCGCACGGCACCGTTTACATCGACGGCATCGACGTCGGCCGCAGCGATGCGCGCACCCTCTCCGCACGCGTCGGGTTCGTGTTCCAGAATCCCGAGCACCAGTTCATCGCCCACACGGTCTTCGACGAACTGGCCCATGGCCTGCGGCTCCAGCATCTCCCGGATGCATCGGTGCGCGAACGCACCGATGCAGTGCTCGAGCGGTTCGGGCTCTCCGACAAGGCGCACACGCATCCCTTCCTCCTCTCCGGCGGCCAGAAGCGCCGGCTGTCGGTCGCGACCGCCTTGGTCGCGGGGGCGCCTGTGCTGGTCCTCGACGAACCGACCTTCGGCCAGGATCGCGCCCGCGCCGACGAGCTGCTGATGCTCCTGCAGGAACTGAACCGGGACGGCACGACCGTGCTCGTGGTGACCCACGACATGCAGCTGGTGGCCGAGTACGCCGACCACACCGTCCTACTCGGTGACGGGCGTCTGCTCGCCGCCGGACCTACCGCAGAGGTCTTCGCCGACAGCACCCTGATCGAGGGCGCGGGGCTGCGGCTGCCCGCGCTGCGCCGCGGCCTGCAGGGGCTCTCGCGGCATCCGTCCCTCTCCCACGTGGGCCGGCTCGCCGACCTCCCCGCCGCGCCGCCGCAGCCGGGACCTCCCGCAGCGGAGCAGACGACGTGGCGGATGCCGTGACCGGCCCCGCTTTCGTGCCCAAGGCCCCGCCGCCCGGAGCGGCGCCCGATCCCTACGCGCAGCCGGAACCTGCGGCTCCGGTCCGCTTCCTCTACCGGCTGAACCCGCTCGGCAAGCTCGCCGGTCCCGCGCCGGCGATGCTGCTGCTGGTGTTCGTGCGGGATGCCGCGACCCCGCTCGCGTTCCTTGCGCTGGCCTATGCGACCGTGCTGATCGGCGTACGTTTCACCCGACAGCTCGCGCTGCTGCTGTTCGCTGCGCTTCCGGTCGGGGTGGCCGTCATCGGCGCGGGCTTCGCCCTGTGGACCGATCCTGCTCAGGTCGACCAGACCTCCGCGATCTGGCAGGTGGGCGGTTGGACTCTTTATTCGGGCGCCCTGGAGCTGGGCTTTGCGACGGCGCTGCGCCTCGCCGCGATCGTCGCGCTCGCGCTCCCCGCCGGTCTCAGCACGAGCGGACCGGACCTCGTGCGCGCGATGGTGCAGCAGCTGCGGGTGCCGTACCGGATCGGCTACACGGCGCTGGCCGCGTTCCGCTTCGTGCCGCGCTTCGGTCACGAGCTCGAGGTGATCCGGCAGGCGCATCGCGTGCGCGGCGCCCATGGCGGTCGCGGGCCGTTCGCCGCGACGGCACGATGGGCGGGGTATCTCGTGCCCCTGCTCGCCGGGGCGATCCGGCACGCCGAACGCGTCGCGCTCGCGATGGATGCCCGCGCCTTCGGCGCCTATCCCGACCGCACCGAGCGTCATCTGGTGCCCTGGCGTGCCCGGGACACCGTCTTCGTCATCCTCTTCCTGGCGGCGTCCACCGCGATCTTCATCGCGCTGCAGCCCTGGGGGCTGTGATCCGAACTCAGCTCGCCGTGTCGCGCGGCGGGTTGTGCATGAATTCGATCCGGATGCCGTTGTCGTCTTCGACGAACGTGGCGTAGTACCGGTCGTTGAAGCGCGGGTACAGCTTCGGCTCGCGCACCGCCGACCAGCCGGCATCGAGCGCGAGCGCATGCAGCCGATCGACCTCCGCCCGCGAATCGAGCGCGAACGCGAGGTGCTGCCAGCCGACCCGGCCGTGCCGGTGCGGACCGCTGCCCGGTTCGCGGGCGGGGAACAGGATCAGCTCGGTTTCACCCTCCCGCCACCACGACACGGAGCTCTCCGCGTCGGAGCGGGTGAATCCGAGCGCGGCCATCACGGGATCGAACTGCGCGATCGAACGGGCCAGATCATCGATGGTGATGCCGAGATGGTCGAAGACAGCCATGAAGCCGAGTCTTCCGGATCGCTCCGACATCGTCGAGACTGAAGGGTCGAGGTCGGGCAGCGGAGCGTGGCTCCCCCATTCCGGCTCGAACCCGCATCCCGAGGAGCACACGTGAAATCGATCAACCTGTCCGCAGCCGGCATCGTCGCCCCCAATGTCGTCCTCGGAGTGATGCGGATCGCCGACATGTCCGACGACGATGTCCGCGAGCTGGTGCGCTCGGCGCGGGATTCCGGCATCGACTTCTTCGACCACGCGGACATCTACGGCCGCGAGCGGCACGGCTGCGAACGACGCTTCGCAGAGGCGCTGCAGCTCTCCTCCTCGGAGCGGGCGGAGATCACCCTTCAGACGAAGACCGGGATCCGGCATCCGGGACCGTACTTCGACTTCTCGGCGGAGCACATCATCGAGTCCGTGGACGAATCGCTGGAGGCGCTGCAGACGGACTACATCGACATCCTGCTGCTGCACCGCCCCGACGCCCTCGTCGAACCCGACGAGGTCGCGGGCGCCTTCGACCAGCTCGAGGCCGCAGGCAAGGTGCGCGCCTTCGGCGTCTCGAACCACACTCCCCGCCAGATCGATCTGCTCAAGAAGTCGGTGCGCCAGCCGCTCGTCGCGAACCAGCTGCAGCTGTCGGTCACGCATTCGCCGATCATCGCCCAGGGCGTGGCGGCCAACATGGTCGCCGAAGCCCAGTCGGTCGTGCTCGACGGCGGCGGCATCGTCGACTACTGCCGGCTGAACGACATCACGATCCAGGCGTGGTCGCCCTTCCAGGGCGGCTTCTTCACCGGGGCCTTCCTGGACTCCCCCGAGTATCCCGAGCTCAACGCCGTCCTCGACCGGCTCGCCACGGTGTACGACGTGCCGGCGATCGCGATCGCGACCGCGTGGATCACCCGGCACCCGGCACAGATGCAGGTCGTCCTGGGCACGACGAACCCTGAGCGTGTGCGGGGCGCGGCGCTCGGCTCGGACCTCGCGCTGACCCGCCCCGAGTGGTACGAGCTGTTCCGCGCGGCGGGGCACATCGTCCCCTGAGGAGACGGCCGATGACCGGTTCGTCGGCGGTCCGTGTAGCGTCAGCCGCATAGGGTCACCCTGGCTCTCGAAGGAGCACGACCCATGGGCGAGAAGTCCACGCGCAAAGAAGGCGGCAAGACCGCACCCGCCAAGACGCTCAAAGAGAAGCGCACCGCGAAGCACGACAAGAAGGCGGCAAACAGCCGCGCCGCCGAGACGGACTCGATCACGAGGATCAAGAACCGCTAGAACGAGCGTCGCATAGCAGGCCCATCGGCCCGCGGTCAATGGGTCGGCGTCAGGATTCGCGCGCAGATAATCTGATCGAGCAGTGCCGCGCTGCGGTCGAGACATCGGCGTTCGGGTCGCCGCACAGACTCCCGTCTGCGCGATGGCCTCGGTGGTCCCCAGCCACCGAGGCCGTCACTGCGCCGCGACACCCGTGCGAGCTTCGGCGGATCCCCGGCAGACAGGCGAGTCCCATGCTCTCGATGTTCATCGCAATCGCGGTGCTGCTCGCCGGCGCGATGCTGCTGCTGGCCGTGCGACGTCGCGCCGAACGAGACATCGCGATCAGCGCTCGCGCCGCCCGGATCACCGGCTCCATGCCGGTCGCGGCCACCGACCCGCCGGATGCGCCCGCGGCGCTGGCGGCGGCCGAGGCCGTCGGCAGCGCGATGATCCAGGCTGGCTACTCGGTGGAGACGGTGCAGGATGTGCTCGGCGACATCGCCCGCGTCAACGGCCTGCCGGAGAGCGAGGTGCTGGTCTTCCCGAACGCCCTCCTCGTCTCTGCGCGCGGGCAGGGGCAGCACCGCACCGGCGCGGTGAGCACCGGCGACGGCCGGCTCCTGCTCTCCCAGATCGACGAAGTGCAGCAGACGGTGGATGCCGCGCGCACCGGTGTCCTGAACCCCGCGTCCACCATCGAGCGGATCGACCGGATTCACGAAATGCCACCCGGCTACGGTCCGGTCCTGCGAGTGCTCGGCTATGGGCTCCTGAGCGCGGCGCTCTCGGTTCTGCTCGGTGCATCGTGGACCGGCGTCGCCCTCGCCGCGGCACTCGGGCTGGGAACCGGCGCCGCGCTGCTCCTGAGCGAGCGGGTGCCGCGGCGCTACGGTGCGCTGATCACGGTCGCAATCGCGTTCCTCGTGGCGGCCGTGGTGTTTCTCCTTCTGCGACTGGGGTGGGGGTCCGGGATCGAGGCGGCGCTGCTCGCACCGCTCGTGGTTCTGCTTCCCGGCGCCCTGCTCACCACCGCCGTCCTGGAGCTGTCCACGGGTCAGATGATCTCCGGCGCGGGACGCGCGGCGGCCGGGGCGATGCAGCTCGTTCTCCTCAGCGCGGGCATCGTGACCGCCGGCGCTCTGGTCGGCGTGCCCGACTTCGACTTCAGCCCGCACCCCGACCATCTCGGGCCGATCGCGCCGTGGATCGCCGTCGCCGTGTTCGGCGTCGCGATCTCGGTGCACCGCTGCGCGCCGCGCCGCTCGATCCCGTGGATCCTGTTCGTGCTCTACATCGCCTACGCGGCGCAGGTGCTCGGTGGTCTCGTCGTGGGCGGGGTGCTGTCAGCGTTCGTCGGCGCGCTGTGTGTGACACCGGTGACCGCCCTCGTGGCCCGGCAGCCGTCGGGACCCGCGGCGCTCGTCAGCTTCACACCCGCGTTCTCGCTGCTCGTGCCTGGTGCGCTCGGGCTGGTGGGCGTGGCCGATGTGCTCGGCGGCGACTCAGCGGCATCGGCCTCCCTCGTCGCCACCCTCGCGACGATGGTCGCGATCGCTCTCGGAGTTCTGGCCGGTTCGAGCCTGTCGAACCGGATGCGGCGGCCCGCGCTCTGACAACCTGGTCAACGCCCAGCGTCACCGGGTGAAGGCGACCTCCGCCGTCGGCACGACCTTGCCCGCACGGCCCGGAGCCGTCTGGAACGTCCAGTACAGGTTGGCGTGCGCGATCACCTGAGCGGGCGGCGGCGCACCCCACTCGGTGAGGTCCTCGGTGGTGTGCGCGTCCGAGACCAGTGTGACGTCGTAGCCGCGGACGAAGCCGCCGTGCAGGGTGGCGCGCACGCACGCGTCGGTCTGCGCCCCGCTGACCACGAGGTGCCCGATGCCGCCCTCGGCCAGCACCCGCTCGAGCTCGGTCGCCTCGAACGCGTCGCCGTACTCTTTGCGGATCACGACGCCTTCGGCGGCCGGGGTGAGTTCCGGCACGATCTGCCAGGCGTCGCTGTCGATCGGGAGACCCTCGTCGGAGTGCTGGACCCAGACGACAGGCACCGACTCTGACCGGGCACGGCCGATCAGGGCCGCGATGTTGGCGACTACGGCATCACGCTGGTGCGCGCCTGCCAAGACTCCATTCTGGGCGTCGATCACCAGCAATGCGGTGCCTGGACGGTCGATGGGGCTGGTCATTTCGTCCTCCGATTCCACGGCAGCGAGGCAGCCGTCACGCTACTCGCGGCGTCCGACACCAGACTCCCATCCCGGTAACCCCGCCGATCAGCCGGCAAGCACGGTGTCGCCGACAGTGATGGTCGCGTTCGCCGGCGAGGATGCCAGATCGGGCACGAGCCAGACGCCGAACCAGGTCTTTCCATCCCACCGGCGGTGTTTCGCGAGGGTGCGGATGGGCTCCTTGCCGCGCACGAGCGACACCGGGTCGATCGTGGTCATGACGCACCGGTCGCACACCCCACTCACGCGGAATCGCACCTCGCCGAGCTGCACGAACGGCCAGGTGTCTTCAGCGAACGGCTGGTCGGGGTCGCCGTCGACCACCACGTTCGGGCGGAAGCGGAGCATGTCCAGCAGGGGCGTCTCGTCATCCGTCCACCGATTGAGCTGGGCGAGGGAGGACTCGTTCGCCAGTAGCAGCGGTCCGACATCGGCGAGGGAGACCCGATCGTCCGGCCGGCCTCCGTGCGACGGATTCACCGGTCGCACCAGCGGGTCGGGCTGCCACACGAGTCGCACCGGTCGGCCGAGGCGGGCGGTCAGCCAGGCATCGGCCTCTGGGCCGGCGGGCAGAGCCGAACCCTGACGCGAGTGGCCCACCGTGACGGGTGCGGCGTGCACGGGCACCGCGACCCGCAGCGCCTCACCTCGTTCGTCGCGGTCACCGAGCAGCAGGCCGCCGTCGCCCTGCGCTTCGGCAGTCAAGGAGAGGAGCACGTTCGCCTCGCGCGCCGTCACCGGCTCACCATCGGGATCGACCACTGCCCACCGGCGGTCGTCGGCGAGTCCCCACGGCAGCACCCGCGCCGTTTCGATGTCGGGGCCCGCGAACGACTTGACGGGATACACACGGAGCCGGGTCACCTGCACCCATGAACGCTACCGCGCGACTGACCGCACTGGCCGTGCGGCCACTCGGCTCCCGTCCAGGGCCTCAGCCACGGGATCCACGGTCTCGCGCCCGACGTTCGCTGGACCTACTCCCCCGGCACGGCTGACGCCCGGGCTGCCAGCRCAGCCGCCCGGCGATTGCCGCGCTGCGAGGTCGGGAATCGGGCGATCATCTCCCGGAGCTCCTTGCCGTCGACGTCGGCGCCGAAGGGCTCGGTGCCGGGCTCCAGCTTCACGCCGTCATCGAGATCCCCCACCACGACCGGGTCGAACCCGAGGTCGTCGACGATCCCCGCGACGATGTCGAGGTCGCGAACGTCGTCCCCGGCGATGCCGATCGCCTTGCGGCCGGCCTGGCCGGTCGGCCGCGCCTCGTCTTCGAGGTCGTGATACCCCATGTGGTTGAACGCCTTGACGACCCGCGACGCCGGCAGGAGGTCGCGCACGAGCGCGCTGCTCGAAGCCAGCGGATCGGTGAACTCCTCGGGGAACCCGTCGACCTCCCACCAATAGTTCATGGCATCGATGACGAGCTTGCCGGCGAGGGCGTCGACCGGAATCGTGCGGTACTTGCCGAGCGGGAGAGCGAGGACGACGATGTCGGCCCTGGCGGCGGCATCCGTCGCCGACGTGGCCACCGCACCCGGGGCGAACACATCGACCGTCAGCGCGATCCGCTGCGGGTCACGGGAGCTCGCGATCAGCACCTCGTAGCCGGCGGCAGCGGCGAGTCGCGCCAGCACCGTGCCGAGCTTGCCGGCACCGAGGATCCCGACGACGACCTTGCCTCCGGTCATGCGTGTACGGCCTTCCCGTCTGCCGTGATCCGTGCGGGCGGCATTCCGCTCGGCATCCATTCTGCGTCGTCCTCCGCGAGAAGCTCCCGCACCCGTGGGGCCACCTGCTCGCCGAGGAGTCGGATGCTGCGTTCCCGCGCGGCCCGCGGCAGGTTCAGCAGGTCGTACTTCAGGTCGAATCGGCTCAGGTGGTTGGCGCGGGCGACGAAGGCGATTTTGCGGGCGACGGTGTCGGGCGAGCCGACGAACAGGGATCCGGCCTCGACCTCCTGCCGGTACCGGTCGGTGGTCGGCGGATAGAAGCCCCGCTCCTCGCTCATCCGGGTGACCACGGGCTGCCAGTAGTTCCAGTAGAGCTCTCGTGCCTCGTCGTCGGTGTCGGCGATCATGCCGATCGAGTGCTGACCGATCGGCAGCTCGGGCTCGCCGAACTGCTTCAGCGCGCGCAGGTACAGCTCGGCATGCCCCGCGAACCGCTCGGGGCGACCACCGATGATGGCCATCATGAGGGGCAGTCCATAGCGCGCGGCCCGGACGACGGAGTCGGGGCTGCCGCCGATCCCGATCCAGGTGGGGATACCGCCCTCCGGCATCCGCGGGTGCAGGCGCTGGTCCGTCAAGGGAGTGCGGAAGCGGCCGGACCAGGTCACGGACTACTCGCGCTGCAGCTTCATGAAGAGCTCGAGCTTCTCGTCGAACAGCTCCTCGTACTCGGCGATGTCGTAGCCGAACAGGGCGAAGGACTCGATGGCCGAAGCGCGGCCGAGCACGAGGTGCGCCCGCCCGTTCGAGATCGCATCGACGGTGGCGAACTCCTGATAGAGGCGCACCGGGTCCTGCGTCGACAGCACCGTCACCGAGGTGCCGAGTCCGATCGTGGTCGTCGCCTGTGCGGCGCCGGCCAGGATGACAGGCGTCGCCGAGTCGTTGTGTCCGTCTCGGTAATGCTCGCCGACGCTGAACACGTCGAGGCCGACCGACTCGGCCAGCTGCGCCTCGTCGATGAGCAGACGGACGGTCTCGGCATCCGTCATCACCCGATCGCCGTCAGTGGGGTTCTCGCCGAAGGAGTTCAGACCGAACTCGAAACGCTCCGGATCCAAGGGTCCTGCGCCCGAAGGCGCCGCATCAAGCGAACTGGTCATGATCTCTCCTGTCACAGCATTGCTCAAGGTCATCCCTTTGCACGAGGTGAAAACATCTATGCGCACGCATCTATTCCGTGGGGCAGTCGTCCCCCGATCCGCGCGCGATGTCACACGCGGGGGCTGGCCGGTGTCTTCATGTCGAAGGATCGAAACCGCCACCAAGGAGCAGCCATGACCAGCGAATACCGAATCCCCCCGATCCCGGTGACCGGCGCGTACGGCGCGATCGTGAAATTCGCCGCCCGCAGGATGCTGGGCCGCGTGCCCGAATCCGTCGGGGTGCTGTGGCACCATCCCGCCGTCATGAAGGACTCCATGAGCATCGGCGGAAAGCTCGAACGTTGGCATGAGCTTGCCCCGGACCTGGCGTCGTATGCCGCCATGGCCTCGGCAGCCGCCATCGGGTGCAGCTGGTGCCTGGACTTCAACTACTTCATGGCGCACAACCACGGTCTCGACGAGGCGAAGGTGCGTGAGGTGCCGCGCTGGCGTGAGTCGACCGTCTTCACCGCCCTCGAACGTCGAGTCATGGAATACGCGGATGCCGCGAGCCAGACACCTCCGGTAGTCACCGACGAGCTGTCCGATGCGCTCCGCCACGAGCTCGGCGCACCGGCGCTCGTCGAGCTGGCTGCCCGCGTCGCGTTCATGAACATGTCGGCGCGGATGAACATCGCGCTCGGCATACACTCCGAAGAGTTCGCCCTCGCGTGCGGTCTGGCGCCGCTGGCGGAACGATCTGCCGTTTCGGACGCCGCGTAGGCTCGCCGACATGAGCGACGTCGCACGCGAAGACGACGATCCGTTCGTCGTCCACCGGCGGCTGCTGTTCACGGTGGCCTACGAGCTCCTCGGGTCGGCTGCGGACGCCGAGGACGTGCTGCAGGAGTCCTGGATCCGATGGGCGGCGGTCGATCGGAGCGACGTGCGCGAGCCGCGTGCCTACCTCGTCCGCGTCGTGTCCCGGCAGGCGCTGAACCACCTCCGCACCCTCGAGCGGTGGCGCGAGGAGTACGTCGGCGAGTGGCTGCCGGAGCCGCTCCTGACGAGCCCTGACGTGGCCGACGACGTCGAGCTCGCCGAGAGCCTCTCGATCGCGATGCTCACCGTGCTCGAGACCCTGGGCCCGGCCGAGCGCGCCGTCTTCGTGCTGCGTGAAGTCTTCGACGTGCCGTACGACGAGATTGCGGATGCCGTGGGCAAGACCCCTGCCGCGGTGCGGCAGATCGCGCACCGGGCCAAGGACCACGTTGCCGCAAGGCGCCCGAGGGTCCGCGTCGTGCGCTCCGAGCATGAGGAGGCGGTCGACCGGCTCGTCCTCGCGCTCAACACCGGCGACCTGCAGAGTCTGATGGACCTCCTCGCCCCTGACGTGGTGTCGGTTGCCGACAGCGGTGGCAAGGTCCGCGGCGCGGCGCGGCGACCGGTGGTGGGCGCGGACCGGCTCGCGCGATACCTCGTCGGCGGAATGGCGAAGGCCGGCGGCGCTGTCACGGCGGTGCGGACCCGGGTGAACGGTCAAGCCGCCGTCCGGATGGAGCTGAACGGGCAGCTCGTCGGCATCGCGAGCATCACAGTCGAGCATGGACGGGTGACGAAGGTCTACTCCATCGCCAATCCCGACAAGCTCGGCCGTCTCGACCGGGAGAATGCGCTCGGCCGCTGAGCCTCCACACGCCGACTCGGGTTCAGTGGCGGAGGACGGCGTCCTGGAGTCGGGTTTTCGAGCTGGTGACGGGTCGCCATCGGAGGGTGGCGTCGCACCAGCCGGGGGCGCGTACTTCGGGGACGCCGTGGTTCATCCGGATCTTCCAGCCGTGCCAGTCGATGAATC
>NZ_JBFUFC010000019.1:0-33356 GCF_056403635.1 Microbacterium sp. P2_F9
CCTCCGACTCGAATGCCTGCACCAGCCCGTCGTCGGAGTGCGCGGTGGCGACCAGCCCTTCGCCCAGCCGGTCGACGCCCTGGTGGTGGTAGCTGTGCACGTCGAACGCCCCCACGCCGAGCTGGCCCGCGATCCGCGTCCCGCCGTCGATCTCCACGGTGTTGGTGGCGAACACGCCGCCGCCGATCCGGTACCGCTCGGTGCCGTAGACCTCGGGCAGATGCTGGTGGAGTGTGCCGCCTCGCGCGACGTTCACGAGCTGCAGCCCGCGGCAGATGGCGAGCACCGGCATCCGTCGCTCCTCCGCCCCGCGGAAGAGGGCGAGTTCCCACGCATCGCGGTCGGGACGCGCGGGATCGGTGAGCGGATGCCGCTGCGCACCGTACAGCTCCGGTTGAACGTCGAGCCCCCCGGTGAGGATGAGCCCGTCGAGTCCGTCGAGCACGGCCGGGGCCGCGGCATCCGGATCCGGTTGCGGCGGGAGCAGGACCGCGATCCCGCCCGCGGCGGTGACCGAGTCGAAGTACTGCTGGGGGAGAAACGCGGCGCGCACCTCCCAGACCCCCTGCTTCGCCTGTTCGAGGTAGGTGGTCAGGCCGATCACCGGCCGGCGGTCAGCCCCGGTCGCTCGGTGACCGGTCGCTGAGCTTGTCGAAGCGTCCGACGGCGACCCTTCGACAGGCTCCGAGGCCCGCTTCTCGTCAGAGTCGTTCGAAACCACGCACCCGCTCCCAATCCGTCACGGCGGAATCGTAGGCTTCGACCTCGATGCGCGCCTGGTTGAGGTAGTGCTCGACCATCTCGTCGCCGAAAGCCTCTCGTGCCAGCGTCGACTCCGCGAACAGCGCCGCGGCTTCGCGCAGCGTCGTGGGCAGGTGCTCCACCTCCGAGGTGTACGCGTTGCCGGCGAGCGGATCCGGCAGCGTCAGGCTGTTCTCGACGCCGTGGAGTCCGCCCGCGATGATCGCGGCGATCCCGAGGTACGGGTTCACGTCACCGCCGGGCACGCGGTTCTCGACGCGCAGCGACGAGCCGTGGCCGATCACCCGCAGCGCGCAGGTGCGGTTGTCGACGCCCCAGGCCACCCCCGTCGGGGCGAAGCTGCCCTTCGCGTAGCGCTTGTAGGAGTTGATGTTGGGGGCGTACAGCAGGGTGAACTCGCGCAGGGTCGCGAGGATCCCGGCGATCCAGCTCTCCATGAGCGGGCTGAATCCGTGTGCGCCGTCGCCCGCCATCACCGGCTCCCCCGCCTCCGAGCGCACCGACAGGTGGATGTGGCAGCTGTTGCCCTCACGCTCATTGAACTTCGCCATGAAGGTCAGCGCCTTGCCGTGCTGCTCCGCGATCTCCTTCGCGCCGTTCTTGTAGATGGCGTGCTGATCTGCGGTTTCGATCACCTCCGCATATCGGAACGCGATCTCCTGCTGGCCGAAGTTGCACTCCCCCTTGACGCCCTCGCAGTACAGACCAGCGCCCTCCATGCCGCGGCGGATGTCGCGCAGCAGCGGTTCGAGCCGGGTCGAAGCGAGCAGGTTGTAGTCGACGTTGTAGTCCGTCGACGGGGTGAGTGCGCGGTAGCCCTTGGCCCAGGCATCCCGATATGTGTCGTCGAAGACGATGAATTCGAGTTCCGTGCCGGAGTAGGCGACGAGGCCACGCTCGGCGAGGCGCGCGGTCTGGCGCTTGAGGATCTCACGCGGTGACTGCACCACGGGCGCGCCACCCTCCCACGCGAGGTCGGCCATCACGAGCGCGGTGCCGGGGAGCCACGGAATGCGACGCAGCGTCGCGGGGTCGGAGAGCAGGAGCATGTCGCCGTAGCCGGTCTCCCAGCTCGACATCGCGTACCCGTCGACGGTGTTCATGTCGACATCGACCGAGAGCAGGTAGTTGCACGCCTCAGCGCCGTGCGGCAGCACTGTCTCGAGGAAGAAGCGCGCCGACACGCGCTTGCCCACGAGCCGGCCCTGCGCGTCGGCGAAAGCCACGATCACCGTGTCGGTCTCACCGGTCGCGATCGACGCCTCGAGCTCGGCGATCGTCAGGTTTCCGCTCATCGTCGGGCTCCTCCATACGGTCGTGGGGTGACAAGACCCGACCTTTAGATCGGCTGGCGCCACCAGTCGACCCTAACCCTAGTGAGCGATCCCGCCTCAAAGGTAGACATCAGGTACCAATAGGCCCCACAATCATGCCAACGCGCCCGCATTCCCGAAGTGCGCGAACCCGCGACTGTCCTGGAGGACGGATGTCAGAGAACAAGAGCTCCGTGGCTGGTGTCACGTACACCAAGGCAGGCGAGGGCTACTTCGAGAAGCGCAAGCTCAAGCGTTCGGCCGGCTTCTGGGGCCTCTGGGGCCTCGGGGTTGCCGCGGTCGTGTCGGGCGACTTCTCCGGATGGAATTTCGGCCTCGGCTCGGCCGGCTGGGGCGGGCTGCTGATCGCAAGCCTCATCATCGTCGTCATGTACTTCGGCATGCTCTTCTCGATCGGAGAGATGTCGGCGGCCCTCCCGCACACCGGGGGCGCGTACTCATTCGCTCGCTCGGCAATGGGCCCGTGGGGCGGCTTCATCACCGGCTTCGCGGAGACGATCGAGTACGTCTTCACGACCGGTGTGATCGTGCTCTTCTCCGCCGACTACCTCAACGGGATCTTCTCGATCCTCTCGGACGGGTCCTTCGATCTGAAGGCCGCAGGCCTGCAGTGGGTGTGGTGGATCCTGCTCTACGCGGTGTTCATCGCCCTGAATACCGCTGGCGCTGCGATCTCGTTCCGCTTCGCGATCGTGGTGTCGATCCTTACCGTCGGCATCCTGGTGCTGTTTGCCGTCCTCGCGTTCGCGAATGGTGCCGTCGACTTCTCCCGCGTCTGGGACATCGCGCCCGACCCTGAGGTCGCGGGCTCCTCGGAGTTCCTGCCGTTCGGGTTCATGGGAATCCTGTTCGCGCTCCCCTTCGCGATGTGGTTCTTCCTTGGGATCGAGGAGCTTCCGCTGGCTGCCGAGGAGGCACACGACCCCCAGAAGGACATTCCGCGCGCAGGAATCTGGGGCCTTGTCACCCTCATCTTCACTGGAGCGATCGTGCTGTTCCTCAACCCAGCGGTCACGGGGTCTTCCGCAATCGCGGCAAGCGGCGAACCGCTGCTCGAAGGCTTCCGCGCATTCCTCCCGGAGGATCTCGCGGCGCTGCTGTCGTTGTTCGCACTGATCGGTCTGCTCGCCTCCCTTCAGGGGATCATGTTCGCCTACGGGCGGAACATGTACTCGCTGTCTCGAGCGGGCTACTACCCGAAGTTCCTCTCCCTCACGGGCAAGCGGCAGACGCCGTGGGTCGCGCTGCTCACGGGAGCCGTGATCGGCTTCGTTGCTCTGGTCGCGGTGGACCTCATCGCCAAGTCGAACGAGGAGGCCGGAGCGGTGTCCAACGCGATCGTCCTCAACATCGCGGTGTGGGGAGCGGTCATCGCGTACCTGCTGCAGATGGTCTCGTTCATCTTGCTCCGCATCAAGCTCCCGAACGCTCCGCGCCCGTACAAGAGTCCGGTCGGGATTGCCGGTGCCGTCGTCGCCGGCATCATCGCTGCGTTGACGTTCGTCGGGCAGTTGATCAACCCCGGCTACACGGCGGCGATCATCGCGATCGCGGTGCTGTACGTGATCGGTCTGCTGATCTTCGCCCTGGTCGGGCGTAAGCGCCTCGTCCTCTCGCCCGAGGAGGAGTACGCCCTGTCCGGCGGCTCGCACGGCGACCCGCAGGCCGAAGGTTACGACGCGATGGAGGGCGAAGTCTTCGACACCAAGAAGTGATCGAACCCCTTCGGGGAACGACACCGATGAGGGGCCGGCGCACGGGGGTGCACCGGCCCCTTCTCAGCCGGCGGCCGACAGTACCTCGACGAACTCGTCGGTCAGCGACTCACTCTCGTCCGCCGAGAGATGGTTGGAGTCCGAATACATGACAAGGTCTCCGCTTCGCGTCGGGCAGCCCTGCTCGCTGCAGAGGTGGGGACGGAGATCGATCGTCGCCGCGCCCGTCGCCAKGGCGATGTCGCCGATCGTGGCGCGCACCTTCTTCTGCTGCGCCTCGACGACATCGACCGGGAGGACGCGGTCGCATCGATGCGCAAGCAGGCTGGGGAACGAGCACTCCGCCGGTGCGTAGGAGTACGGGGGCACGAAGGTGGGGGAATCGTGCACGAGGACCACGGAGTGTCCCGCGTTCTCCAACTCGCGAATGGTCGCCGAGAGTCCCTCGTCGAGCAGTTGGAGCTTGTCGTCCTCATCCGACGACATCGCATCTTGGGTGGACCCGAGCTGAATCGTCGGATCCCAGAACGGTCGCGCCGAGGTCGAGATGACGACCGTGCCTGGTTCCGAAGTGGTCAGCCATTCCAGCGTGGTCGGAAAGTACTCCTGGCAGTGACGCACGGGTTCCTGCCCGACGTCGCCGATGAAGACATCGAAGAACTGGCAGGCGGGAGCAATGCGGGTGGACGCAGGACGACCGAGGCTCTGCGCCGCGCCGATGACCCCATCGCTCACGTGATCGGCGTGCGAGTCGCCGACCAGGTAGACCGGCGGGCCCGCAGCATCCGCATTGAAGGAGCACCCGATGATCGCTTCGGTCGATCCCTCCATGGGGTCGCTGCAGGAGGTGCCCGGGTGAGGGCGACTGGCTCGCTGGTAGCTCTGGACGAGGGGGTTCCCATAGCCGCCGGCTGACGCCGCGAGGACGAACCCGGCGGACAGCACCGGGGGAATCAGTGTAACCGCGAGCAGCACGGTGAAGGCTCGACGGGTGTATGTGCGTGCTCGCAGGGGCTGTTCGACCCAACGGTACGACGCGACCGCCGGGATCATCGCTGCGAGGGCAGCGACCACCGGCATCCAGCCGGTGCCGGGCCACAGTGTCGTCGCGAGGACGATGAAGGGCCAATGCCAGAGATAGATCGAGTAGGACCAGTCGCCGATCCGCACCATCGGCCTGGTGCTCAGCAGCCGACTGGCGACGTTTTCGGCGCGCTGCCATCCGGCGACGATCAGCAGCATGGTCGAACCCACCGGGAGGAGGGTCCACACGCCCGGGAAGGGCGTCGACTCGCTGATGAGGAACAGCGACGCGGTGAGCCCGACCAGTCCGACGGTTCCGGTCACCGCGGCGGCCCGTGGCGCGAGACCGCTCTTGTTGGAGATGGCCAGCGCGATGAATGCGCCCACGGCGAATTCCCATGCCCGAGGCACAGGACTGTAGAACCCGAGCGCGTCCCGCGACCCGGGAAACGCAAGCCCTCCCTCGTCGACGAGCGCGAGCAGGAAGGAGACCACCACGACCGATCCGACGAGGATCAGCGGCACGGCGGATAGGCCTCGCCTGCGTCGAACGAGCGCCCACCCCACCGCGAGCAGGAACGGAAAGCCGAGGTAGAACTGCTCCTCGACCGAGAGCGACCACACATTCAGGAGTGGGTTCGTCTCGGCCGCGAGGGAGAAGTACCCGCCGGTCGTGTTCGCGATGACGAAGTTCGAGACGATGAACATCGCCCCGATCGCGGTCTTCGCGGCGTTCTGCTGAGCTCCGAGCGGCGAGATCACCACCGCGGTGAGGAGCATCGTCACCGTCACCATCAGTGCGAGTGCCGGGGTGAGGCGCTTGAAGCGCCGCATGTAGAACCGTGCGAAGCGAATGCGGTGGAATTGGTCCCACTCGCGCTGCAGGGTCCCCGCGATGACGAACCCCGAGATCACGAAGAAGACGTCCACCCCGACGAAGCCGCCGGGAACGGGCAGTCCCGCGTGGAAGGCGACGACCATGAGAACCGCGATCGCCCTCAGCCCCTGGATATCGGGACGACGGTCTCTCCGACCCGATGCGGACAGGCCCCCATCAGCCGACGACGTGCTCTCGACGGCGCGCGACGTCATGCAACCTCCGTCAAGGCGTGGTGTCGGGCGGGGCCCGAGATGGTCTCATGAACAGTACCGACTCTGGCACCCGACCGGCGGCCCCAGCGGTCGGCCCTAGGCTGAGCCCGTGTTCGTATATGTGGTCACGAGCTACACTGACCCGGCCCAGACCGAACGGCTCGTCGCCCGGCTTCGCCGCGAAAGCCCGCACGCCCGGCTGATCGTGAGCCACGACAGGAAGATGCCGCCACCGGATGGGGCGCGCCTCTCGGCGCTGGGTGCCGAGCTGCGGCTGACGAGCGAACCGATCACCTGGGGCGACGCGACCTATCTGCGTTCGCTGCTCGAGGTGATCGCCGCGGCTACGCTCGCTCCGGACGACTGGCTCACGATCCTCACCGGCCAGGACTACCCGCTGCGGCCGCTCCGCGACTACGAGCGGCACCTCACCGCGTCCGCCGCCGACATGCTGCTCGAAGAACCGGACGACGATCCCCGCCTCCCCCTGTTCCTGGAGCGATATCGGTCGCGCTCATATCGGCTGCCGGCGTGGACGGACCGTCATCGGATCCGTCAGGTCATGAAGCACGTCCCCGGCTTCTCGATGCACAGGTCGCCACGCGGTCTCCCGCCGAAACTGGACCGACGTCGACTGCGCACGCCTTTCAACGACGAGTTCCATTTGTACAAGGGCTGTGACCAGTTCGCGCTGTCCGGCCGGGCCGCCCGCATCCTGCTGGCCGCAGACCCGAAGTTGCTGCGGTACTACTCGCACACCCGCGATGCGGCGGAGTCGTATCCCCACACCGTGCTGCGCAACGCCGCGTCACTTCGAAATCTTGCCGGGATGGTCCACTACGCGCAGTGGGTCGATACGCCGCATCCGAAGTGGCTCACCTCGGATGATCTCGACGCGATGCTCGCGTCCGGCTTCTGGTTCGCCCGCAAGTTCCGCCCCGACGAACCCGTGCTCGACGAACTCGACCGGATGCTCGATGCTGCGTAGCCCGCGTCGAGCAGCGGGCGGCAGATCCCCGTCAGCGCAGGAGGAACTGTGCCGACTGGGACGAGACGATCCCGCCGACCTCGACGTCCAGGTGGTACGATGCGCCGCCGCCGGGCGCAACCGGACGGTTCGCGTCGTCGCAGGTCGAGACGGAGGAACGGGTGCGATCCCACACCACCGGCACGGCGCTTGCGACGGTCTGACCGGCGGCGAGCGTGACGATCATGTCGCTCGGCTCGGTCTGGCAATCTGTGGAGCGCCACCACGTGTCGCTTCCGCTGGTGACTGTGAACGCCTGCGTGCTCGTGCCGACATTGAGCGTGCAGTCCACGCCTCCGGTGTTGGTGAGTCGGATCGACAGCTGCGGATTCTGGCCGGCGGCATAGGTTGCGGCATCCGTCACCGGTTCGACGGTGATCGCGCGCGCCACGCAGGGCTTCGCCGTCCCGGTCTCCGCTACCGTGGCGCTCGGCGATGGGGTCGCGCTCGGCGTGGCGGTGGGTGTCGGCGGGGTGGTGCTCGCCGTCGCATCCGTGGTCGAACTCGCGGTCGGCGAGGCCGACGCGGACTGCTGGGGGGTCGCTGCGCTGGTCGCCCCGGCCCAGGCCTGCCACGGCTGCGCGATCAGAAGCCAGGCGATGGCGCCGGCGATCGCGAGCACCAGGATCAGCAGCAGCAGGCGCCGCCGACGGTACACCGCCGGGGAGTGGCGCCTGCGCCGCTGACCGCTGCTCATGCTTCCAGGCTAAGCCGGACCCTCGAGCGCGTCGACCACGGCGCGCGCTGGCGGCTCACAGCCGCCGAGTCATCCGGCTACGCGATCCTGGTCACTTTCCGCGGCTCTTGCCGTGGCCTTTGACAGGGGCGGGGGCGATGACGGGCGGGGTGACGACGGTATCAACGGGAGCGGTCGCGGCGGGTGTCGTCGAGCTGGAGCAGTCGAACGTCCACTCGCGATTGTCCGAGGATGACGAGTTGTTGGCGAGGAGGTAGGACCAACTCAGGTCCAACACCGTGGCAACTGGGGATCGGAATGAGTACGACTGCGTAGCCGGTCCATCAAGGAACGTCCCAAAATCGAGGGTGCCACTCACCGAATACACGAAAAAGATCTTGTCGTTTGTTGCCGCGGGTGACACCGTGACCGATAGTGTCTCGCCCGCCTGCAGGCTGACCGCCGAGAAACTGACCCACGGAGCCGTGATCTTGACCCCTTCGAAGGACGCACAGGACAGCGACGATGTAACGGTCGTCGTCGCGTCGGGAGCCGGACGCGCGGATGCCGGCGCCGCCACCGCCGTGAGGGCGATAACCACTCCGAACGCGGCGCCGAGCGCGCCGATCACCTTCTTTTGAGCACGCATTTGCAACCTCGTTCTTCTCAGCGGACGTGTCTTCGGGTCACACACTCGCCCGTCGAGAAGACGGACTCACGTATACATCTTTATCAGACGTAACAGTGGTAACACCACGCCGAAAATTTGTTCTCATCCGATCCTCATTCGAGGTCGGGCCCGGCCTCGTCCCTAAAGAAGCTTGAGCATGCGGGTGTTGCCGAGCGTGTTCGGCTTGACGTGCGCGAGGTCGAGGAATTCGGCAACGCCCTCGTCGGGCGAGCGGATGAGCTGCGAGTACACGTCGGGATCGACGACCTGCTCGCCGATCGGCGAGAATCCACGACGGGTGAAGAAGTCGACTTCGAACGTGAGGCAGAAGAGCCGGGTGAGCCCGAGCATGCGCGCGCTGCCCTCGAGTCCCTGCACGATCGCGCGCCCCACGCCGTGGTGCAGCCACTCATCGAGGACGATGAGCGTACGGATCTCGCCGAGGTCCTCCCAAATCACGTGCAGCGCGCCGCAGCCGATCAGTCGCCCGTTCGCGTCCTCGGCCACCTGGAACTGCTGCACCGACTCGTAGAGCACCACGATGTCCTTGCCCAGCAGGATTCGCCGCTGAACGAACGGCTCGAGCATCTCCCAGATGCCGCGCACGTCGGCGGTCCGCGCCGGCCGCACGCTGAATTCGATCACCCGCCCAGCCTAGGGTCGGTTCGCATCGAAAGACGAAAGAGCGGATGCCGCGCCCTGGGGCAGCGGCATCCGCTCTTCGTATCGCTCGGACTGGCTCAGTCGGAGTTGATGACCAGATCCGGGGTGCCCGAGATCGCTCCGCTGTTGACGACGCCGACGGCCACCTTCTCGCCACGGGGACCGTGCTCGAAGGTGAACTCGCCGTTCTCGGCATCCACCTTCACGTGATCGCCCGAGTTGAGCTCGCCGTGCAGGATCTTCTCGCTGAGGCGATCCTCGATCTCGTGCTGCATCGCGCGCCGCAGCGGGCGAGCACCGAGGGCGGGGTCGAACCCGATCTGGATGAGCTTCTCCTTGGCCRCGCGCGACAGCTCGATCGTCATGTCGCGGTCGAGGAGGCGCGTGCCGAGGCGCTTGGTGAACAGATCCACGATCTGGATCAGCTCCTCCTTGTCGAGCTGCGGGAACACGATGATGTCGTCGACGCGGTTGAGGAACTCGGGCTTGAAGTGCCGCTTGAGCTCTTCCTTGACCTTGCCCTGCATCCGGTCGTACGACGTCGCGGTGTCACCCTCGACCTGGAAGCCGACCGGGCCACCGGCGATGTCGCGCGCGCCGAGGTTGGTGGTCATGATGATGACGGTGTTCTTGAAGTCGATCATGCGACCCTGACCGTCGGTCAGGCGACCCTCTTCGAGGATCTGCAGGAGCGAGTTGAAGATGTCCGGGTGCGCCTTTTCGATCTCGTCGAACAGCACGACCGAGAACGGCTTGCGCCGCACCTTCTCGGTGAGCTGGCCGCCCTCTTCGAAGCCGACGAAACCAGGAGGCGCACCGAACAGGCGCGAGACGGTGTGCTTCTCACCGAACTCCGACATGTCGAGCGAGATGAGCGCGGCCTCGTCGTCGAAGAGGAACTCCGCGAGCGCCTTGGCGAGCTCGGTCTTTCCGACACCCGTGGGGCCGGCGAAGATGAACGAGCCGTTCGGCCGCTTCGGGTCCTTCAGTCCGGCGCGCTGACGACGGATCGTCTTGGCGAGGGCGGCGATCGCCTCTTCTTGGCCGATGACGCGCTGGTGCAGCGCCCGCTCCATGAAGACGAGCCGGCTGGACTCCTCTTCGGTGAGCTTGAAGACGGGGATGCCGGTGGCCTGGGCGAGCACCTCGGCGATCAGTCCTTCATCGACGACCGCGTGGGATGCGACGTCGCCCGTGCGCCACTGCTTCTCGAGGCGGAGACGCTCAGCGAGGAGGGACTTCTCCTCATCGCGCAGCGACGCGGCCTTCTCGAAGTCCTGGTCTTCGCTCGCCTGCTCCTTGTCTTCGCGGACCTTGGCGATCCGCTCATCGAATTCGCGCAGCTCGGGCGGGCTCGACAGGATCGACAGGCGCAGGCGGGCGCCGGCCTCGTCGATCAGGTCGATGGCCTTGTCGGGCAGGAACCGGTCGCTGATGTAGCGGTCGGCGAGGTTCGCCGCCGCGACGATCGCGCCGTCGGTGATCTGCACCTTGTGGTGCGCCTCGTACCGGTCGCGCAGACCCTTCAAGATGTTGATGGTGTGCGGCAGGCTCGGCTCGGCGACCTGGATCGGCTGGAAGCGACGCTCGAGCGCGGCATCCTTCTCGAAGTGCTTGCGGTATTCGTCGAGCGTGGTCGCGCCGATCGTCTGCAGCTCGCCGCGGGCGAGGAGCGGCTTCAGAATGGATGCCGCGTCGATCGCACCCTCGGCAGCACCGGCCCCGACCAGCGTGTGGATCTCGTCGATGAAGACGATGATGTCGCCGCGGGTGCGGATCTCCTTGGTGACCTTCTTGAGGCGCTCCTCGAAGTCACCCCGGTAGCGGGAACCGGCGATGAGCGAGCCGAGGTCGAGCGAGTACAGCTGCTTGTCCTTGAGCGTCTCGGGCACGTCGTTCTTGACGATGGCCTGGGCGAGGCCCTCGACGACGGCGGTCTTGCCGACGCCGGGCTCGCCGATCAGGACGGGGTTGTTCTTGGAGCGACGGGACAAGATCTGCATGACCCGCTCGATCTCCTTCTCGCGCCCGATCACGGGGTCGAGCTTGTTCTCGCGCGCAGCCTGCGTCAGGTTGCGACCGAACTGGTCGAGCACCTGCGAGCCGCCCTGGGCCTGCGCAGTGCTGTCGTGGGCAGCGCCCGAGACGGCGGCCGGCTCCTTGCCCTGGTAGCCCGAGAGCAGCTGGATGACCTGCTGACGCACCTTGTTGAGGTCGGCGCCGAGCTTGACCAACACCTGGGCGGCGACACCCTCGCCCTCGCGGATAAGACCGAGAAGGATGTGCTCGGTGCCGATGTAGTTGTGGCCGAGCTGCAGCGCCTCGCGCAGGCTCAGCTCGAGCACCTTCTTGGCGCGCGGCGTGAACGGGATGTGCCCGGTCGGCTGCTGCTGGCCCTGGCCGATGATGTCCTGCACCTGCTCGCGCACGGCGTCGAGCGAGATACCGAGCGACTCCAGAGCCTTGGCGGCTACGCCTTCACCCTCGTGGATGAGACCCAGCAGGATGTGCTCGGTGCCGATGTAGTTGTGGTTGAGCATCTTCGCCTCTTCTTGGGCGAGGACGACGACACGACGGGCGCGGTCTGTGAATCTCTCGAACATCGTTCAACTCCTTCGGGGCACGCGGGTCGGTTGACTCCTCGCGCGCCGTACTTCGAGGGTAACGAGCGTCCGGATGCCGTATGCCGTTGTTCGCCGTAGGCATAGCGCCCCGACATCCGCTCGTAATGCCCGGTGTCAGGAGTTAGTGCCGTAGATGGGCAGCTTGACGCCGAGGAACCCGCCCTTGGTGAGGATGAGCTGGACGTCGCTGCTCTCTTCGAGGTCGTTGACAGCGGCGACCTGGCCCTGGCCGACCATGTCCATCGTGCACACCTGGTCGGCCTTGGGGTCCTGGAACGTGACGGTGACCTCTGCCGGGCCGGTGGCGGCGACATCCTCGATCACCGGAACGCAGGTGGAGGAGCCCCAGGTCAGGATCACGAACTGACCTGAAGCGGTCGCCCAGCCGGCGCTCGGCTTGAAGTCGCTCTCGCCTCCGGACGCGAGTCCCGCAACGCCTGCGAGCTCGACTTCTCCGTAGTAGTTGTCGCCGTTGACCTCGATCGCGAGGTCCTCCTCCGGGTCGACATCCTCCGGCACGCCGACGAGGGTCACCCGGGGCACCAGGTCCGCGGTGCACGCCTTGTCGCCCTCAGGCGCAGCGAGCTCGACCTGCAGAACTCCGTCCTCGTACTTGGCCTCATCGGCGAGGCCGGGCACGCACGTGGAGCTGCCGAGCGTCACCAATCCGATCAGGCGGCCACTGTCGAGCCAGGCCGCGCCGAGGTCGGGATCGGGAGTGAGCGTCACCGATGCGCTCGGCTCCGTCGATGGCGACCCGCTGGACGCGGTAGCGCATCCGGCGAGCAGAAGGCTCGCCAGTGCCAGGGCGCCGAGACCGGTGAAGAGCGCAGAACGGGACATGAGCAAACCTTTCGACGAGGATGCCGCGCATGCGGTCCGCGCGCACCCCCCGCGCCCGGCACCTTCATCATGGCGCAAGCCGCTGAGGAGTGCCCGAACAAACGATCACGAGCCGGTCACGACGTGAACCTGTCGTGGGTCACCCTCGCCTCGAGCGGCGACCCGGCCTGTGCGCCAGCAGACTCTCGTAGAACTCGGCGTGGGCATGCATCACGGCGGCATCGTCCATGAGGCCCGGTGTCGTCGCGCCGGCTCGCGCCAGCCCCTCCCGAAGCGGTGCGTCCGAGACAAGTCGCTGAATCGCCTCCGTGAGCGCGCCCACATCGCGTGGCTTCACGTGGAGCCCGTTCACGCGATCGTCGACCCACTCCGCAGGACCGCCCTCGTCGGCGACGATCACGGCACAGCCATGCGCCAGATACTGGAGCACGTTCTGGCCGAGCGGCTCTGGGCGGGTCGAGTACTGCACGGCGATGTCCCAAGTGTCGAGCAGACCGGGCACGTCGGAAACCTGGCCGAGGAACGTGACCCGCTGCTCGAGCCCCAGCTCTTTGGTCCGCGCCTGGAGTTCGAGAAGGTACCGTTCGTTGCCGAAGAGGGGGGCGCCGGCGAATTCCAGCGTCGCCTCATCGCCGATGTCAGCGCCCGCGAAGGCCTCGAGGAGAAGAAGCTGCCCCTTCCACGGATCGATGCGCGCCAGCAGACCGATCCGGATCGGACCCGGTGGGCGGGGCGGGCGGACGTGACCGAGTTCCAGACCGGCCGCGCTGGGGAGGACCGCGGTCACGACATCTGGACGCAGGTACGGCGYGGCCGAGGCGAGTGTCGCGTGGGAACAGGCGATGACACCGTCCGCCGCCGGCAGCACGAGCTTGCTCATCGCTGCGAATCCGAAGCGACCGAGCGCTTCGGCATCCATCATGTCGTGCACGTGAACGACGAAGCTGAGCCGGGAGCTGGCTGCCGCTAGCGCTCCGTAGGTGGCCGACCTCGAGCCGTTCGCGTCGACGATGTCAGCGCGTCGAAAGCGCCCGTTCAGGCGGGTGGTCACCGCTTGAACGAGCAGCCGCACGACGGCGACCAATATGACGCCGATCCGTCCTGTGCTCGCGCCCGCCGGCTGACGGACACCGTTCGTGACGACGGGAAGGCCCTGAAAGACGGATCCCTCGCCCGGTGGCACGAGCAGCACGTAGTCCCATTCAGGGTTCGCGCGCAGCATGCGCGCGAGAGTGAGCTCCGCTCCGCCCATGGCCGATGTGTGGTCGAGATGCACCACACGAAGAGTCGACGGGGTCCCAGGGCCGTCGGAAGTCGACGGGCGCGACGCCATCACGCCTCGGGCCCCGCCCCCGTGGTGGACTCCAGCAGCGAAGCAGGGTTCTCGGCCGCCGAGATGTACGCGACGAGGTCGGCGGGTGGCATCCCGAACAGCAGCGCCCCGAGTCGAGCCAGCGGGTCCAGCTCCTCGCGCACCATCTGAAGATAGGCCTCGTCGCCAAGGCCCTGTGGGTCGATGATGTCGTCGGCGCCTTCGGCATCTGCCACCGACCGCGAGTCGGCCAGCCGCTTGACGATACGACGAAGATCTCGGAGCGACCCCGGGGTCGATGGCGCGTCGAAGCCCCGGGCGATGCGCCCCGCCTCCCGGATCGTGAACGTCCTTCGCACCGCGGACGGCACCTGACTGAGCACCTTCTCGAGCTGACGTCGGCTCGCCACGAGCACCAGATCCGCTTCCGCCAGGAGAGAATCCTCCACCTGAGCGGCACGGTGCGTCGACCCATCCGCGCCGAGCGCGCTGACGATCGCCAGAACCCGGTCCCCCATCGGGGTGCCCACCGGTGCCGCGAACCCGGCGCTGGCGACGGACACGGACTCCGCGAGTTCGGGCTGTAGATACCACTGCKCCCATTGGCGAAGGAGGGCGGCTGCGAGCGCGGATCGGTGCACGTTGCCCGTGCACAGCGTCACGACGGAGAATCGGTCGTGCATTCCACCCCCTGGAATCCCCGCCCGAGCCGCGGACACTGACTGCGGGTACGTGTCGATCCTACGATCGACCTCCGGTCGTTCGCGCTCGTTCCGCCGCACCCACCAAGATGGAGCACAGGAACCGAACCTGGAGGAGCCCTGCGCGTACTGCGGATCTCGCACAGCGCCACCGTTGCAGCGTGGCGCGGGCGGGAGCGCGCTCTCCGGGCGATGGGCCTCGACGTGTCCCTCCTGACCGCGCGGCACTGGGATGCCGGCGGTGCAGAGGTGACCCTGTCCCCGGACGAAGAAGCGCAGACGGTCCCGGTCGACACCTGGGGGCGGCATCCCGCACTTTTCGTCTACGACCCCATTCCGCTCTGGCGCAGCTTGGGGGAGCACTGGGATGTCGTCGACATCCACGAGGAGCCTTTCTCGCTCGCAGCTGCCGAGGTGCTGCTGCTGAAGGCGCTCCGCCGAAATCGAGCGCCCTACGTCCTTTACACCGCGCAGAACCTGCGCAAGCGCTACCCGATTCCCTTCCGCTGGCTCGAGCGGTCGTCGCTTCGTCGCGCGGCCGGCATCTCCGCCTGCAACACCGAAGCGGCGCTCATCGCCCAGTCGAAGGGCTTCCCTGGGCGTGCGCGCGTGATTCCGCTCGGCGTCGAGGTCGGCGACGACAACCCACGCAGTGCAGAGAACGCACCCGCGAAAGTCGACGGCGCGCAGATCACCGTGGGTTTCATCGGACGGCTGGTCCCCGAGAAGGGGATCGATGTGCTGATGGATGCCGTCGCCCGCTCACCTCGGTTGGCGCTGCGGATCGCCGGCGCAGGCCCCCTCGCGGAGTCGCTGGACGAGAGTGCCGCGAAACGCGGAATAGCGGGTCGGTTCGAGTTCGTCGGAACGATCCAGCCGGAATATGTGGGCGAGTTCTACCGCGGAGTCGACGTGCTCGCCGTGCCGTCGCTGGCCACCAAACGGTGGACCGAGCAGTTCGGTCGTGTCGCGGTCGAAGCCATGGCGTACGGGACACCGGTGGTCTCGAGCGACGCCGGATCGCTTCCCGACGTCGTGGGTGGAGCGGGCATCGTCGTGCCGCAGGCGGATGTCGCGGCGCTCGCCGGCGCGCTCGTCGAGGCGGGCAGCACCCGAGCAGACGAGCTGCGGCTCGCCGGATTCACGCGTGCGGCGGAGTGCTCGTGGGAGGCGGTCGGACGCAAGTACCTCGAGCTCTACCGGAGCACCGGAGTGGCGGCATCCGCTGCTCCTGAAAACGGTCTCGAGGTCATCGTCGTCGCCTTCGGCGCGCCTGACCTGCTGCGGGAAGCCCTCGCGCCCATCGCGGGGATGGCGACCACGGTCGTCGACAACTCCTCGCTCCCCGAGATCGCGGCGCTCTGCGCCGAGATGGGCGTGCGGTACATCGACTCCGGGGGCAACATCGGCTTCGGCTCGGCGGTGAACCTCGCACTCGCAGATCGACTCGTCCCCGGCGCCGATGTGCTGCTGCTCAACCCCGACGCACGGATCGCGCGCGACCAGATCGACCGGCTGCACCGGGCGCTGCGCTCGGCGCCCGATCTCGCGAGCGTCGGCCCCGAGCAGGTGGACGAGCGCGGACGCGCCGCACAAGTCGAATGGGTCTTCCCCTCCCCCGCGCATTCCTGGCTCGAAGCCCTGGGACTGGGGTCGCTGCAGCGCGGCCCACGCTTCGTGATCGGCTCGATCCTGCTGCTGCGAGCGGAGGCCCTCGACCAGGTGGGCGGCTTCGACGAAGGGTTCTTCCTCTACGCCGAGGAAACGGACTGGGCGTTCCGCGCGCATCTGCTCGGGTGGCGCCACAGTGTCGTGGACGGCGTCCGCGGCGTGCACGTCGGCGCGGGCACTAGCCACGACAGCCGCCTGCGAGAAGCCCACTTCCACGCCTCTCAGGAACGCTATATGCGGAAGCACTTCGGGTCCGTGGGGTGGCAGGCCGCACGCGCCGCCGTCTGGGCAGGGGCGATGGCCCGCGCGGTGGTGCTGCCAGGTGAGCGCGGGCTGGGTGCGCGGCGGCGCGCGGCGCTCTACCGGCTCGGACCTGTGCAGGTCGAACAGCGCCTCGCGGGACGAGCGCATTGATGCACATCGTGCAGATCGTCCCCTTCCTCCAGCCAGGCACCGGCGTGGGAGCCGTGGCGTGGAACCTCGACCGGGAACTGCGAGCGCTCGGCGCCACGGTCGAGGCGTTCACGTTCGACACTGCGCGTGCGGGCCGCCCGTTCCACTACCCGACGAGCGGTATCAGAGGCCGCCTTGCCCGGATGCGACGGATCGTGTGGTTCCGGTTCGCGGGCACCCGACGAGCACGCCAGTACCTGGCGGCCCGTCCCGACGCCATCTCGATCTGCCACAGCGAAGCGCTCGCGGGCGATATCTTCGTCGACCACGGGAGCATGATCCAAGCCATGCGAGCCGCCGGTCACCCGCTGTGGCGCATCCTCTTGAACCCGATCCAGCCACTGAGCTATCTGCACGAGCGCGCGCGGTTCCGTGGTGGCGCCCACCGCACCGTGGTCACCCTCACGGCTCATGGCGAAGCCGACCTCGTCCGCTTGTACGGCAGAGTCCGGCCACCTGTCGTCACGATCCCGAACGGCGTGGACACGGACCGCTTCCGGCCCCCCACCGAAGAGGAGCGTGCGCGCCTGCGCCGCGAGTACAGCCTCGACGATGAGGACCGCGTGGCGCTTTTCATCGGCCACGATCTGCCGGGCAAGGGCATCGAGCACGCGATCGCTGCCCTTGTCAGCGCCCCGACAGTGCTGCTGCTGGTGGTCGGCGGTGTGGCGTCGACGGTCGAATCGGCACGCGCGATCGCCGAGACCCTCGCCGTGTCCGACCGGGTCCTGTTCGTCGGACCTCGGCAGGATGTCGAGCAGTTCTTCGCGATGTCGGACATGTTCGTCTTCCCCAGCGGATACGAAGCTTTCGGTCTCGTCGTGCTCGAGGCGCTCGCGAGCGGTCTTCCGGTGATCGCGACGCGCGTGGGGTGCGCGCCGGATGTCGTGGTCGACGGGGTCAACGGCTATCTCGTCGAGCAGGATGGCACGGAGATCGGCGAGCGAATGGAATCGCTCGCGGCAGCGGACCTCGCTGCCTGGCGGCCTCGCGCTCGCGCGAGCGTCGCGGAGCGCACCTGGCGTCATGTTGCGAAGCAGTACCTCGAACTCGCCGAGGAAGTCGCCGCGCGGCGGGGCGTCGAGGGCGGGGTCGCATGACGGGCCGGCTCCGCATCCTGCACGCCGTCAACTCCGACCGCTTCGCCGGCGTCGAGCAGTTCGTGCGGCGACTCGCGATCCGGCAGGCCCAGGATGGCCACACGGTCACGGTTCTCGGCGGCGCCCGAGAGCACATGCAGGCGCCGCTCACGGATGCCGAGGTGTCATGGGCGCCGGCCAGCTCGACGCTCGCGGTGTGGCGTGGCGTCCTCGAGCGGCTGCCGGCCTCCGCCGTCGTGAACACGCACATGACCGCGGCGGACGTCGCCGCCGTCGCAGCTCGCGGAGTGACTCGACGCCACGTCCCGATCATCGCAACGCGTCACTTCGCTCAGGTGCGGGGTACGCGGGCGCCGGACTTCACGTACCGGTTCGTCGAACGCCGCATTGACGCAGAGATCTCGATCAGTCGAGCGGTCGCCGAACGCATCGGCGTCGCGTCGACGGTGATCCACCCCGGCGTCGAGCCGGGCACCGTCGGCGACCCGTCGGCTCGACGTCGCGTCATCCTGGTCGCGCAGCGACTTCAGCCGGAGAAGCACACCGAGGTCGCGCTCCGCGCGTTCGCCGCTTCAGGCGTCTGGGTGGATGGATGGGTACTTGAGATCGCGGGCACGGGCCCCGAGCGGGACCACCTGACCTCGCTGGCATCGAGACTGGGCATCGGTGACCACATCCGTTTCCTGGGGTTTCGCACCGATCTCCCCCTGCTGATGAGCGAAGCGGGAATCCTCTTCGCGAGCTCACCTTTCGAGCACTTCGGACTGACGGTTCTCGAGGCGATGGCAGCTGGGCTGCCGGTCGTGGCCACTGCGGCTGGTGGGCATGCCGAGATGCTCCACGGCCTCGACGAGCGAGCGCTGTTCCCATCCGGCGACGCGGACGGTGCTGCGGCGCGCCTGAGATCGCTCGCGGCCGACCCCCAAGGCCGCGCGATGCTGGGTTCGCAGGAGCACTCACGGCAGGTGGAGCAGTTCTCGCTGCGGCAGCAGGCCGATGCGACGGAGACGGTCTATCGCCATGTGATTCGCATGACGGAGACCACGCGATGACCGATCTGGTGGTGGCGTCTCTCGAGCGCTGGGACGCCGTGTGGCGGCGCAACCAGCACCTGCTCGACGGCTTGCTGCGTGCCGATCCGGACCTGCGCGTGCTGTTCGTGGAGCCCGCGGCGGACCCCCTGCACGATCTGAGCGTCCGCCGCCGCCCGCAGTTGGGGACGGTGGCGCGGCCGACGGGAGGCTCCGGCCGCCTGTGGGCTCTTCGTCCGATCAAGCTCCTGCCGCGGCGCGTCGATGCACGCGCAGACCGCAGGATCGCCGACGGGATCGTCGCGGCAGCACGTCGTCTCGGCTTCACGGATCCGGTGCTCTGGATCAACGACCCGGCCCTGGCCGGTCTCGTCGACGTCACGGGGTGGCCGGCCATGTACGACATCACCGATGACTGGCTGGCAGCGGATCGCGCCTCCGCCGAGCTCGCGCGGCTCTCGCAAAACGAGCGACTGCTGCTCGAACGAGCATCCGAGGTCGTCGTGTGCTCACCGGAGCTGATGCGGCGGAAAGCTCCCCTTCGACCGGTTGAGCGGCATCCGATCGTGCTCATTCCGAATGCGGTGGATGTCGCCTCGTACCGACGCCCGCGTTCCCGGCCCGATGATCTACCGGCAGGGCGCACGGCGGTATACGCGGGAACGGTGCACGCCGATCGATTCGACGTCGCACTGACCGTCGAGACTGCCCATCTGCTCGGCGCCGACGCCACTATCGTCCTCGTCGGTCCGAACCTCCTCGAGGAGCACGCGGTGAAGTCGCTCATCGGCGCGGGCGTGATGGTGCTCGGCCCACGTTCACCGGAGGACCTCGTCGCTTATCTGCAGCACGCTGACGCGCTCATCGTGCCGCACGTCGTGGACGCGTTCACAGACAGCCTCGACCCGATCAAGCTCTACGAATATCAGGCGGTCGGTCGGCCGGTCGTTTCCACCCCGGTCGCAGGCTTCCGCGACGCCGACGATGACCGCATCGTCATCGCGGATGCCGCTTCGTTCGGCCAGGCGGTCCGGCATGCGGTCGCGACGTCAGACCCGTTTCCCGCGCGGACGGACGAGGACGTCGCGGATTGGAGCGTCCGCGTCGTAGCGATGCGGGATGTGCTCGAAGAACTCCGCACTCCTTGAGGCACTGGGCCATGGGCCTCAGGTCGGCGAGTGCTCCCGACTGGGGCGCTCGCCGTGCAGGCTCTCGTAGATGTCATCGACCAGGCGCATGACACCCAGGTCCCCCGTGACCGGGCCTGCGGCGAGCATCCCGTCAGCGCCGAGAAGGAGCGCCGTCGGTGTGCCCCATTCCTCGATCGAGCCCGCCACGTAGTCGTCCACATCATGCAGTGACTGGGGCTCATCCCGCTCGGTCCAGGGACTCCGTTCGGCGCGCTCCGCGAGGAGCAGCCGCACGTCGACCTCCGGGAGCAGTTCGCGCCACTCCCTCCGTTTCTCGAAGACGCTCTCGCAGGAGCCGCACATCGATGAGACGGCGAGGAGGAGGATCGGCTTGCGGGCGGCCAGCGTTCGCAGGTTCACGACGGTGCCATCCGCCTGGGTGACCGGAACCGCTGGGGTGCGCGTGCGGATGTAGTCGAGGTCTTCGTCGTCCGGCGTGCCGGGCGGGACCATGGCCTTCGCGGCCGGGGTCGTGTCTGTGCCGGCAGCGGCCTCTTCGGGCCAGAGCACCAGCGCAGTCGTCACCGCTGCGATGGCAAGCGCGACTAGCCACGCGAATTGAGGGATGCCGGCCGCCAGCGCTCCGCCGAAGAGAGGCGTCGTCCAGATCACGGCGGCCGTCGCGACGGCGAGGATCGTCAACCAGACGTTGCGCACGACCGTGACGCGGGTGACACGCTTGCGCGCGCCGAAGCACGCGCATGAGGTGCTCTCGGACCGGGCGACGACCCGTGTGACCAGGATCGTGTAGYCGACCATCAGCGCCACCGCGACGAGAGCGGCGACCAGGCCGAGCCAGCCGCCGAGCAGCGCGACCGCGCCGCCGAGCAGCAGCTCTGCCCACGGGTGAATGCGACGCAGCGATTCGCGGCGAAGGACCGCGGGCACACCGAGTTCGCGCCATCCGGCAAGGTCATCGGGCGTGCGGAGCTTCCCGATGGCGCTCGAGATCAGGACGGCCGCGAGCACGACAGGGATCGCGATGGACAGGGCGACGGGCATAGGCAGATGCTAGCGCCGCGCCGATGTGGGTGCTGCCAAAGTGACCGGTAGCAGGTGTCAACCCGGACGCTGCCAGGTCACCTGGTTGTCGACGATGGTGCCCCCGAGGCCGGGCAGTACTGGCTCATCGGTCCCCGAGAGACCAAACAGAGCAGTGGGGCTGCCTGGCACAGTCAGGGTGACGGCCGAAAGCGTTCCGCCGGTAACGGTAACGGTGTCGCCCAGCGCATAAAGGTGGTTCGGCTGCCAGGCGGGGACGTTGGTTTCGAGCGTGTCACGCAACACGTCCTTCTGGGGGACATTGAATGCAATGCACGATGAGCCGTTGACGGGCGGCGCTGCGGGGACTGACTCCGTACGTGTGATGACCCCACCACCGTTGATCGTGTACTTGATCGTAAGCGTGCCGTTGGAGCTACTCGCGGCGCCCACGGTGACCAACGCTGCGGCCGGGATGCTGATGCCGGCGGGGAGGATGAACGGGTTCGCCCTGAGCGTCCCACTCGTCGCACTCGGGGGAAGATCCACGAGCGCCGATGCACCGAGGAGTTCGCCGTTGAGCCTCATTTCCGTGATCAGGATCTCAACTTGAACGCTGGAAGCGTTGGTGATGGCCACCTTGAACGCATAGCCCTTATAGGTGGGGTTCGAGTTTCCGGGCAGCTTGCAACCGCCGCCAAAGAAGGTGATGTTCACCTGTGACGCCGCGTATGCGGGTACGGCCGCCGATACTATGATGACGGGCACCGCCCACGCCATGGCCTTGCTAACAGTGCGTCGGCTGACGCCGTTCGACTCACCGTTCCCGATGACTCCGTTGAACTCGGACACGATTCTCCTCTCCGCGGAGTAACAGTGCTCTTTGGGAGAATACTCGTGCACTGAAATTGCGTCCAGCAGTTCGTTCACTGCTGCGGGCTCCGCTCGCGTCCCGGCCACCCCGCGGCGGCCGGCGACTTTCAGTTCGAAGGCGCAGCCCGCGTTTCGTTCTTGCTCAAATCAGTGATGAGGCCCCGCCGGAGCGGGGCCTCCTCACTGACCGGAAGAGTGCGTCAGGTGCTGGGGCGCTGCCAAGTCACTTCGTTGTCCACCACGGTGACGCCGGGGGCCGGCAGCCCCGGTGCCGATCCGCCCGAGTCGCCTTCCTCGGGCGCATCCGGGCCGGTGAAGGAGACGGCTGTTACGAATCCACCACCGAGCGCGACAGTGTCGCCCAGGAAGTACCTGTGGTTAGGCGCCCAGGCGGGGGGCGTGGTTCCGAGCGCTGTGTTCAGCACATTCTTCTGGTCGGTGCTGAATGTACCGCACGATGAGCCGTTAATGGGCGGCGCATCACCGACGGTCACAGTCTTCGTGATGGGCGCAGCGCCAGCGACCTGGTACGTGATGCTTAGTACGCCGTTCTGGCTGTTCGGGGCGCCCGAAGTGACCAATGCCGCGGCCGGGACACTGAGGTTGGGAGGGAGGATGAACGGGTTCGACCTGACCACGCCGACACCCACCAGGCTCGGGGGAAGGCCCACGAGGGCGGTAGAACCCAACGAGTTGCCGTCCAGGGTGAAGTTGGTGATCTTGATCTCGACTGGGACGGAGGAGGAATTACTGACCGAGACCAGGAATGCGTAGCCCTTGTAGGTGGGGTTCGAGTTTCCGGGAAGCTTGCAACCGCCGCCCAGGAAGGTGATGTTGACCTGCGACGCCGCGTATGCGGGCACTGCCGCCGATACCGCGATGACGGGCACGGCCCATGCCATGGCCTTGGTGACGGTGCGTCGGGATACGCCGTTCGGCGCCTCGCTACCGCTTGGTTCGTTGAACTCTGACACGACTTCCCCTCCGAAAGTTTGCTGTGGCGGGAAACGAGTAGACGCTTGGCTCGTCTTCCCCAATTCAAGCCGGTACGGACACCTGTCCGGGACAGCGTCAGCATAGCGCAGGTGATCGTGCCTTGAAAGCCGTGAAACACGATCGACACATGTCGCCCATTACCGCACTGAGGCCGATCCAAGAGTCACCGACATGCGTGAACTATGATCCCTAGACGACGTGTGCCCCTCCCGGACCTTTGGTGGCGCAGAATCCGAGGGTTAAAAGAGATGTCGACCGCACCGCGCGAGCCGAGCACGATCGGACAGTTGCGACAGCTCCTGCGACTCGCTGGCGCGCACCCCGGAGTATGGACGGTGACGACGGTCGCGGCATCCATCATCCTGGCTCTTCTCGACATGCTGGGCGTAGCCGCGATGATTCCCCTGACTCAACTGCTGGCCGGAGTCAGTACCGAGAGCGGCGCGCTCGCGGTGATCGCCGACATCGTCGGGACGGATGATCCCACCACCCTGATTCCGATCGTGGCAAGCGCGATCGCGGTGCTGTTCGTCGGCAAAAGTGCGCTGGCGCTCCTCTTCCGCTGGTGGCTGTTCGGTCAGACCACACGGGTAGGCGCGTTGGTCTCGACCGCGCTAATGAGCCGGTATGTGCTCGCCCCGTACGCCCACCACCGCACACGCCGGCTGAGCGAGGTCTATAGAAACATCACCGCGGCCGTAGGGCAGGCGGTCTCTGTGCTGCTCGCGGTGATAGGCATGTGCACCGACGTACTGATGCTCGTAGGAATCGTGGCCATCTTGGCGATCACCGCGCCCCTCGTCACTCTTCTCACCGTCGCCATGTTCGCCGGGTTCGTCTTCGGGCTCCAACGGATGCTGCGGCACCGCCAGTCCCACCTCGGTGAGGAGATGGCGGAGGCGGGTCTCGAGGCCTGGCAATTCCTGATGCCGGCGCTCGATGGCTTTCGCGAGGCCAGGCTCACTTCGAGCGCATCGATGTTCGTCGACGGATTCCGCGCCTCGCGGCTGCGGGAGGCACGGGCCTCTCGTGAGGCGGGAATCCTCTCCGAGATCCCCCGCTATTCGCTCGAGATCCTGTTCGTGATCGCAATCGTCGGGATCTCGCTCTTCCTGTTCGCGAATGAGCCAGCCGGCACGGCGTTCACGGTCCTGGGCGTGTTCGCAGCCGCTGCACTGCGCGCGCTGCCGACCCTCACACGCGTCTCGACGACGCTCGGCACGATTCGGGTGGGGCGCGTCGGTCTGGGCATCGTGCTGGATGTGGTCGCCGAACTGGATGAGGGCGGCACCCATGAGGAGAGCCCCCGTTCCGAAACGAAGTATGCGGGGGACATTACGCTCGACCATGTGGCGTTCCGCTACCCCGATGCCGCCGAATCCGTCTTCCACGACCTGACCCTGACCATCCCCCGGAATCGGACGACCGCCTTCGTGGGATCCAGCGGAGCCGGCAAGAGCACGCTGCTCGACTTGATCCTCGGGCTGCAGGATCCCACATCGGGCGCAATCCTGTGCGGCGGTCGCTCGGTCTTCGATGACAAGGCAAGTTGGTACGCGTCTCTCGGCGTCGTTCCGCAGGACGTGTTCCTCACGAACGACACGGTGCGCGCAAACATCGCTTTCGGCGTTGACCGCCGAAATGTGGACGATGCCCGCGTCCGGGATGTCGTCGAATTGGCGCAACTCTCCGATCTGGTCGGCGAGCTGCCAGAMGGCCTTGACACAGTCGTCGGCGAACGGGGGGTTCGCCTCTCGGGAGGCCAACGACAGCGCCTCGGTCTGGCACGTGCGCTCTACCGCCGACCTTCGGTGCTCGTACTCGACGAGGCGACCTCCGCCTTGGACAACGTGACCGAGCACGAGATCACCGAAACGTTGAGAGGGCTCAGCGGCAGCTTGACGATCCTCATCGTCGCTCACCGACTCTCTACTGTGCGGCACGCCGACAACCTGGTGTTTCTCCAAGACGGCCGCGTCGAAGCCCAGGGGACCTTCGCCCTGCTTCGCGATCAGAACCTGGACTTCGCACGGCTTGTGGAACTCGGCGACCTGCGTTGACGGCTCAGGAGTATCCGTCGATTGCGATCCACCGAGGGTCGAGCTGATACGCGTCTGACCCCTGCGGCAGTCGGCCATGGAATCCCGGCATAACGATGACGGGCGAGGCGTGCAGTACGCCTGACACGTATGCGCCCCAGTACGAGAAGGTGGAGTTCGTCCCGATGATCCGCCTGGCACTGGCGACCGCCTTGAAATTCGACACAGGGTCGCGGTCGGCGAAATCCACGGTCCTGGAGGCCGCTTCCACCATCTCAAGAAGGTTGTCTCGGCACCAGTCCGGATCATCCGACACGATCAGCGTGCGGTCGACGGATCCCACCCTGGCAAGCGCGTCCTGCACGTATCCGAGTTGGTCGAAGCCATACCGCTCGCGGTGTCCGGGGTCGCTGTAGTAGTCCCCGCGTCGGACGTTGATCACCAGCATCCCTGAGTCATCCGCGTGGATGTAGGGGGCGAGGCAATCGGAGACGAAAGCGTCCATCGTTGGCCGCGTGAAGTCGACGCCGAATCGCTGCTTCCACGAGGTTTCGGCGTCCCACTCCCTGCGATCGTGGAATCGAACGAGATCGCGGGAGACGGTAAGTCCTCGGAGAGCAGGGAACGCGTCGAGCCAGACATCCATCCCGGGCGCCTCGAGCACGACGGTGCGTTCGCCGGCCAGCGTGCGTTGGTGCGCATCGAGCCACAGGTACAGCCAGTTGCCGAACCGCAATCCTGCCGGAGGAGTCGTGATGAGCGTCCGGTCACCGCGCCTCATCGCGTCAAGTGTCGCCGTCGTGATCCGCTCGACGCGCCAAGCCAGATGCCGAGCAGCGCGAGCGGGGAATCGACGCGCGTCCATCGGCTCACTTTACTGCGAGCGGACCCGACGCCTCTGCTAGCGCGAGAGCAGCACCCGCAACTCGCTCCCGGCGTCATCGACGCGAGCGGGCGGAGTCGGCGCCCACCGAGCCTGGCGAAGCATGGCGCCGGCACCCCAGGCGACACCGATTGAGGTCACGCCGAACCGTCGAACCTTGCCCCACAGACCCCGTGCGTCCCCAACCGTGCCGTACTCGCGCCTGATCCACCGGCGAAGGCTCGGCGAGCGGATGCCCGCGTCGCGCGCTAGGAGCACCATGTGGTTCCGTCGCGCGTAGAGCTTGTAGCGGGTGTCGAACCTCTGACCCTTGATATGTGGTCCAGGGAGGTGGTCGACGACGGCATCCGGCACGAACACCGCCCTGCCTCCCGCACGCTTGACCCGCAGGAAGATGTCGGTGTCTTCCCGCATCGCGGTACCCGGGTAGTCATCGCGGAAACCCCCGAGCAGAGCGAGCATCGAGCGGCGGAACGACATGTTCGCGCCGATTCCATGGTCGACATCGGTCACTCCGCCCGGCAGGGAGGCGAAGCCTTCAGTGAGCGACCCATCCGGAAGCAGTCGGCCGACCGGTTGCTCATACGAGTCCTCACCCGGCTGCAGATTGCGGGTGCGCCCGGCGACCGCAGTCACCGTCACATCCGCGAACGCGTCGAGCAGCGCTCGCTGCCACGTGGCCGAGACGACGACATCGTCATCCAGGAAGCTGACGATCTCGCCCGTGACGTGGCGCAGTGCTTCGTTGCGCGATCGCGTCATCCATCCGGCCAGCGCCGGCGCATGCACGTAGAGCGCCGAGGGGTGCAGCTCTTCGACCATCTCGGCCGAGGCTGTCGCCGAGGCATCTACGACGACGATCTCGGTATCGGGCGCTACGTTCGCCTTGAGCGACGTCAGGCACCGCCGCAGGAAATCGCGTCGTTCGTACGTCACGATGCAGATGCTGTGGGTCGTCATGCGGTCCGTTTCCGGGATCACTCGCATCCTCGCAGTCGGTTGGGTGGCACGAGATGCCCGATCGCGCCAGTCTAAACTGATCGAGCCCCGTCCTCCGGGGCATGCGGCAGCTTTTGGGGTGAGCGTGTGGGACGGCCGACGATCAGCGTGATCATGCCGACGAACCGGGGCGGTCCGTACTTCGCCGAGGCCGTAGCCTCTCTCCGGGCTCAGACTCTCGCGGTATCAGACATCCTTCTCGTCGACGACGGCTCGCCGGCCCCAGGGCTCGAAGACGTCGCGCGAGAACTCGGGTTGCGGTACTACCGCCAGGAGCCGTCGGGGATCGCCGCCGCGCGTAATGCCGGCGTGCTCCAGGTCGATTCCGAGTGGGTCGCGTTCCTCGACGACGACGATCTGTGGCATCCAGACCGACTGCGCGCCCAGATGTCTGTGCTGGCTGGCGCGCCGGACGCAATCGCATGCTTCACTGGCGGCGAGTACATAGACGCCGACAGTCGCCCGCTCGGCGAGCCGTGGGGGGCGCCGCCTGCGTCGAACAACGACATGTTCTCCGGCCGCGTCGCGTCACCGAGGATCACGRCGCTCCTTGTCCGACGCGACACCTACCTCGCTGTCGGCGGATGCCGGACACGGATGGAGCCTTCCGAAGACAACGACCTCATTGCGCGTCTCCTGCTGCAGGGTCAGTTCGTCGGCGTGGACCGAGCGCTCGTCTCTTATCGACGGCACGACTCCAATGTCACCGGTAGAAGCCTGGCGGGCCGGCGGGCAGGGATGCTGTCGATGCGCGAGATGCTGAGAACCGCGAAGCAGGACGGCAACACCGATCGGATCGCATTGATGCGCGCTCGACGGCGGACAGTCGTGTCGATCTCCGCCGACCAGAATCTCGCGGACCTGATCGCCGCCGTTCGAGACCGCGAGGTGGGCTACGCGGCGCGCGTCGCCGCTTGGGGCATCTTCACCCTGCCCRTCGCGTCGCTTCATGCCGTCCGTCGACGCCGAGAGAGGCGTCGCAAAGAGACTTGATCAACCTCGCCCCGCGGGCGCCGCATTGGACCATCGGGGCCCGGCGCCTTTCGGCAGGCGCTTGAGCATGTAGTACTCCAAGCGGTAGAGCGCTCGCATTCGCTCGTACTCGAACCTCGTAGACCCGACCCTCCCGAGGACGCCACCGGGAACGTCGTGCGTCCTGTAATGGAGGGTGGTGAGCGTTGCTCTAGGCCTGCGCGTCGCGCGCTGGTTGGCCTCCACCCGATATTCGAATGTGGTCGGGTGCGGGGCATGTCGAGCGGCCGCCATCGGTGCGAAACGCTGGTAGATCTTGCCGATGAGATCGGCGCGACGCAGCAGGAAGAGCTGGTCGCTGAACCCCCAGTTGACGCTGTAGTCCCCAATCCTTCCGACCTCTTCGACCTCGTAGCCGGGCGAGTCGGGCGTGAAGCCCGGCCAGGCGAGGGAAGTGTGAAAGAGCCGGGGGTTGCTCTCGAGGAGTTCGATGCCCGGATCCACCCAGTTCGCCGGGGTCTCAAGCTCGGTCTCGGCGTCCCAGCCGAGGAGCCACTCGGACTCGCATACGTGCGGCATCACGAGCCCGTAGTCGAGCAGATATGGGTGCCGACGGAGCGACCGGCTGGTGAGCCCTGTCCGCTCGAGCACGGGCCCGATGTGATCCGCCACGAATGCGTAGCCCGTGATCTCGCCCCGGCTAAGGAGCGTCTCAGCCCGGGATCGAGCGTCGGACTCTTCGTCGACGTTGTTCACGAGCGCGACGACCTCATCGAACTGCCGCAGATTCGAGTCGACGACCTTGGGGAAGAACCCGGGCGCAAGAACGGACCGATACGTCCGCTCATACGCGTTCACCACGAGGGCGACTCCCACGGTTCCTCCCTTCCGGCATGGCGCATCATTCGGGGAGGCAATGGTAACAGCGTGCGTCGTCCCCGATTTCCTGGCGTCGCACGCCGTGGTGCGACTCCGGCGTCGCTCCGCGACTCAGCGTCGACGGGCACAGTAGACGCGCTCGTATTGATCGGCGACGCGTTCGAGATCGAAGACTGCGGCCCGCTCGAGCGAGCGGGTACGCCAGCGCTCGCGCTCGTCGGGGTCGCGCAGAAGCCGGACGATCGGGGCATCGATGTCGTCGATTGTCGAGAGGATGCCGAACCTGCCGGCATCCGTTACGTATTGCGCTCCGTGATTCGGCGTCGCCACCACGGGCAACCCGGCAGCCATCGCCTCTGCATACGGGATGCCGAATCCCTCGTAGCTGGAAGGCAGGCAGAAGACCCACGCGCGCCGATACTCCGCGGCGAGCGCCTCGTCGTCCAGCCGGCCGAGCACAGTGACGCCGTCGGGAAGTGCAGCGGGGGCATCCTGCGTGACCATTCTGAGTCGGGCGCCTGGGACGCGGGCGCGCACGCGCTCTGCGAAAATCGACGCCAACTCTGCGCCGCGCTTGCGGCCGTGCCACGTCCCGACGAACAGAACCGTGGGGTGCACGTGCTTCGGCTGTGGCGGGTCCGGTGCGAACCGATGTGTATCGACGCCGTTCGGTATGACCGTCTTGACCCAGGGGGTCCACCGGCGCGTCTGCGGCGAGATCAGAACGGTCCGGTCAGCCACCAGGCTCGCAAGAACCTCTGTGAAGCCGAGGAGCACCATCCTCGCCTTCTCTTTCACTCCGCGGATGTGAATGGCCTCCTCGAAGCAGGAGCCGTGCAACGTGCGAACATGCATGGGAACACGGCGACGCCACATCCAATAATCCTCGCCGTGTGCGTGCAGAACCTCATATGAGGAGAGGTCGCGGCGGCGCATCTCGAAAGCGAAGCGGAATGTCCTCAGCGAGCCCCAGAGGGGCACATGCACGTGGTTGTACAGCGCTCCCGGAACGGGGGCACACGGGCTGAAGACGTCTACCTGGTGACCGCGACGCGTCAACTCATTCGCAAGTGCGTCGACCTGGTACCCGACCCCGATCTTGCTCTCGCTGGGCAGGTAGTACGAGATCATCGCGATGCGAAGGGGCGGCACCGGGCTCGGGCTGCTCACGGCGAAAGACCCGATCGCAGGGCGTCACCCCAGCCGTGCCCATGCCGCAAATCTGGCTCGAGGTGGTTCCCCTCCGCCCACTCGTTCCACGACTTCACCCATAGCAGCCGCTCCTCGAGCGGACGGTCGCCGAGTTGTGCGACTGCAGCGCGGACGTTCCGCTCAAAGCCATCGGGCGTCGCACCTGTGACGGCAAGGCCCCGGCGACCTGCCCGTGGGGTGTTATCCCAGTTCGGGAACACGCAAGGCTGGATGCTTCGCCCACGCGTGTAGGAGTCGACGATGGAGTCCGAATACGGCCACACTTCCGGGCCGCCGAAGACCTTACGGCGGGCTCGCATCTTGAGCGTGGTCCACCTCGTGATCTCAGCGGGAAGGCGCATGTAGACTCCGGCGTCGAAGCCATCCGCCTCCACTCGATTGTATCGCGGACCGCGGCCCAGTAAGTCGCTCATCTCCGCCACGAGGTAGAGCCCGTCGAGGCCGGCCCGACGCGCCATCCCCTGCCACCTATCCACGAAAGCGGCGGCATCGGGCAGTTCCTCGGGCCGGAAGACATAGAAGACCGGCTTCCCGTGGACGCGGAGATAACGCGCGTCCCGGAACGCCGGAAGGACGGCCTCGAAGTGCGCCAGGTCGTCCTCCGGGCCGGGGTAGGTCTGCGCCTTCAGCACCTTGTCCACGGCACCGTGCCACGCTCCCGTCCAGGTCTGATTCGCCCAGGCGAGCGCGAACCCGACGTCAGGCTCGCCGCTGGCGAGCACCTCTCGGAACGGGCGATCAAGGATGCGGTCGCCTGCGCCGAACCAGTAATGCCAATACACGAACGCCTCGACGCCGTAGCGACGGGCGAGCTCGGCCTGGGAGTGGCGGGTCTCAGGAACACGCAGGTCGTAGAAGCCCAGATCCGCGGGAAGCTTTGGCTGCTGGTGGCCACGGAAGAGCGCTCGCGCGCGCGCGACATTGGTCCATTCCGTGAAGCCCGGGCCCCACCATTCGTCGTTCTCGGGGATGGGGAAGTATTGCGGAAGGTAGAAGGCGAGTGCGCGGGCGGCGAGGGGCTCGGGGGTCATGTCCAGCTCGCAGTTCCCATCTACTCGGGGCCAGCGGACCGCTGACACGGAAGAGCGATCCGGGCGCCTCGCCGGCCTTTTCATGCTAGCCGTGTTTGGCCTCCGCCTTCTCTCGGTCCCTTTCCTCCAACTGCCGAAGTCGGCGTCAACCCGCTGACTGGTCGAACTCGCCGCCGACCTGGCCGACCTCCTGCGGCTGGCGAGCCGCCATCGTTGATGAAGCTGGCGCGGTGAACTTGGCGGGAGCATCCCCCACAGTCGACTTGACCGCACGACCCCAGCCGGATCGCAATCTCGATCGCAGCCTCACGCGTGACTTCAGCCTTGCCAAGCGCTCGGAGGGACGATTCCAGTTTCGGGCGTAGGCATCGAGCGCACGTCTGCAGTATGCGAGGACGTCCGGTTGACGATCGGCGATCACATCGGCTGCGAGTTCGTGGAGCAGGAACGCGTACTGGCTGTCTCGCGATTGGAACAGGTGGAAAACGCCTCCGCGATAGAAGGTGCCGAAGCCGAAGAGGCCCTCTGCGCCGAGACGCCACTGCGGAAGTGCTGTGGCCCACGGCTCGAGGTACTCGACATCGACACCCTCACGTACCGCCACGTCATGAACATCCTGCGCGATATCGGCGGTCGGTGAGGAGCAGAAGCTCGGCTGCCCGATACTGTCCCAAGTGGAGCGAGCTACCGCCAGAAACATCGGGCCGGTGTATATGCGATCCGAGTCGACGTGTGCGCTTGCCTGGGCACAGCCGAGGATGCCGCCCGCTTCCGCCATGGCGAATGCCCGATCGATGATCGCTGAGTTCAAAGGAATGCAGTCGATGTCAACGAAGAGCGCGGTGTCATCCACTCCCAGATTGCGCATGCGCTCGTCGAGAAAGCGTCCGTGGTGGAGTCCGGTGGCCTCGACCTGCTCAATCTCGTACCCGAGATGCCGGAATACCTCGGCCTGCTCGCGCACGATGGCAGGGTCGATGTTGTCCCAGTAGAAGGACATGATGCGGCGATGTCGCACGATTCCTCCAGGTTGAGAGCGACCGCGGCGTCGACCGTGGATTGGCAGACCCACGTTCTGCGATTTCGCTGGCGAGAGCCTTGTCTGATGATAGTTGGCTCCGTGGGTGCGCAGTGGCGACGGCTCGACCCGGTCCCAGCTCCGCGGTTTGCGGACCGAAGAGGCCGGCGTTCGGCGCTCACATCGATGCCCGGAGCCTTGTTGCCGTGTCAAGGCCCCTCGCCCGGGAGGGGACGGATGCCGCGTCCCGAGCGAACGGCGCGCAGCACCCGCTGTAGTGTCAAGGCGTGACCGGTGCGGAGCGGATGTCGCGTGTTGCCGTCATGGCTCACTTCGACCCGCACGGGGATGTCGCCCCGCATGTGGAACGCACCATTCTCGCGATCAAGACTGTCGTTGACCGCGTACTCGTGGTATCTACGTCGCAGCTCACCGAGAGCAGTCGCTCGTGGCTGCGCGCGCACGCAGAGCTTCTCGAACGACCCAACGTGGGTCACGACTTCGCCAGCTACCGCGCGGGCCTGGATCATGTCGGCTTGCACGGCCTGACCCGACTGATCCTCCTGAATGACAGTGCGGTTCTCCCGCTGGAGGACCTGCAACACATGTTCGCCCGGATGGATCGGCGCAGGGCCGATGTGTGGGGGCTGACGCCCGGGTACGGATTCTCCCCCCACCTCCAGTCGTACTTCCTGGTGTTTGGTCGAAAAGCCTGCGAGTCCACCGCATTCCGCGGGTTCTGGGATGCTGTTCGGACGCTGGACAGCCGTGACGAAGTGATCACACGGTACGAAGTGGGGCTGTCGACGGACCTGCGAGACGCCGGGCTTCAGTTGGCGCCATACTTCCGTCCGTCGTACTTCGACCGACTAGTCGGCGCCGCGCGAGTCGACCACCGGGCGGCTGCACATCTCCTCTCTGAGAGGCGGTGGAGAAAGCTCGGGGGATGGGCCAAACGCGTGTTCGCACACGCGCGAACGCCGGAGTGGAATGCGGCCGCTGCGCTTGCAGACCGGGCATTGGGTTCCTCGCCGCGCTTACCCGTCGTGAAGCTTTCCACCTTGCGCGATGACCCTTACGAGCTCGACGCTCCGGCCCTGCTGTCGGCATGTGAGGCGCGTTTTCCGATTGAGTTCGACGGAGTGCGCGATTACCTGCGGCGGGTCGACGCGTTCTACGGCGATCGCTGGCAGAAAGCGCAGCGCATCGAGCCCGGGGTGGTCCGCTACCGAGTCCCCCGACTGGCAGCCGAGGAATAGGCCGCGCAAGCGCGATCGTCACACAGGGCGTGAGGGCGTTCCTCAGGGGCGTCCTGCACGGAGCCTGTGAACAACGTCTCGCAACCACGGAAGCCGAGCCGCAACGTGGGCGCGAAAGCGTTCACGCCGTCTCCCAGATGGCGGCCACAGCAGACGGGCGAGAGCACCTACCGCGTTGTGGAAGTTGGGATCGCGGTATTCAGGCGCGCTGAGCAGTTCCCGAAACAGGTGATCGTGCAGCTTTCCATCCAGGCGGCCAGCGAGGCCCTCTGCTACGGGAATCACTCCTCCACCGAGCCGAAGCGCGACGGCCGAGGAGAGGAACGG
>NZ_JBFUFC010000020.1:0-33183 GCF_056403635.1 Microbacterium sp. P2_F9
ACCCGCCCCGGCGGATCCCGCTCCGGCCGATCCGGCCGCCGTCGCGCCGGCCTCGAGCGACCCCGCTCCGGCCGACCCCGCACCGGCAGATCCGGCATCCGACCCTTCCGTCGCCGGTGACTCGGCTCCCGCCGACCCGACGCCCCCCGCCGATGCTCCCGCAGCTCCCACGCCGTGGCTCCTGGTGATGACCGGGACCGCGGCATCCCTCGTCTTCAACGGCGACGGCACCGTCACCTTCGAGGGTCAGACCCGGCCGCTCGCCGAGATCTCGGAGATCCGCGTCACCGGCAGTGGCGGCGACGACACGTTCACGGTCGACTTCGGCGGCACCGACCCCGGCATCACGATCTGGTTCGACGGCGCGGTCGGCTACGACACGCTCGTCACGAAAGGCAACGTCGGGGGCTTCGAATCGTATGCGGTCGACGGCTCGTCCGGCTCGCTCGTCTTCGGGGGCACCACCGTCCAGTATTCGGGCATCGAGCCGATCGCGAACAGCGGCGCCGGCGGCAGTGCGACCTTCGCGCTCACTGGCAGCGACGACAACGCAGAGCTCACGCCGGACAGCGTCGACCCGACGATCCTGTGGCTGAAGAGCCTCAACGCGGGATTCGAGAGCACGTCGTTCACCGCCCCGACGGCTGGTGGGACGACGTTGAGCATCTCCGGTGGCGGCGGCAACGACAAGCTCACGATCAAGGGCGCGATCAGCCTCGGCATCGCGGCCTTCCTCGCGGCCTTCGAGCGGATCGTCATCGACGGTGCCACCGTCAGCGCAGGGTCGATCGGATTCACCGCGGAGAACGCGACGGTCACCGACCCGAACCTGCTCTCCTGCACGTTCCCCGTCACGCACTGCGCGGACGTCAGCATCGCGGTGACGAACTCGACACTCACGGCCGGGGCCGTCTCGCTCACCGCGAACGCGAAAGTCGATCCGAACGAGGGCCACGCCACCGCGTACGTCGCGAACGTGTCATCGAAGGCATCGGTCACGGTGAACGGCACATCGATCGTCACCGCCACCGGGGGCGACGTGTCTCTCACCGCGACCTCGACCGTCGGCCCCTTCGAGCTCAACAAGAAGTACGGGGATCTGGCGATCGTCGACTCGCAGGCGGCCGTCACCGTGGGCGGCTCGGCGACCGTCACCTCGAGCGGCAAGACGTCGCTCGCCTCGACGTCAGACGTCAAGGCCGGCGCGAACGTCGGATCGGATGCGGCCAAGGACGAAGGCGACGGCAGCGACGCCAGCGGGAACTCGAGCGCGAACAGCGTCGATGCAGCTGTCGCGATCGTCACGGTCACGGCGTCCGCGATCAGCCTTCTCGCCGGTACAGCCAAGGTGGTCGCGACCGGTGTGCTCGACGTGCTGGCGACCAACACCGCGGTCGTCTCCGGCATCGCGGATGCGAAGAACGCGACCAGCGGCGCCGGCATCGCGGTGGTCAACCTGTCGCAGACGACGGATGCCGCGATCATCTCGACCTCGGCCGCACCGACGACGGCCGCTTCGTTGAACCTCGTGGCCGCGCAGACCGGCAGCGTCACTGCCACCTCGAACGCCGGCAAGGGCGGTGCCCAGAACAACAGCAAGCCGGCCAACGACCCGGACCGGGCCAAGGGTCAGGCCAAGACCGATGACGCTGGGTCGGCGGACACCACCCCGGCTTCCGGATCGATCTCGGTCGCCGGTGCGCTGTCGGTGGGCATCCTGACCACGGCGACGACGGGGCGGCTCGTCGGAGCGAAGATCACGACGACCGGCGCCCAGAAGGTTTCGGCCACGGGCGGGAACACCGTGACGTCCCTCGCCGACGGCGGCACGACGGACGGCAGTGGCGGGGCAGGCGTCGGCGTCGGCATCGCGGTGAACATCATCGACCTCACGACGCACGCGTTCCTGGACGGCGCCGCACTCACGGCCACGTCCGGCGGCATCACCGTCGAGGCGATGGGGCCCGCGACCGGTGAGAGCTCGTTCACCGCCACCTCGATCTCGGGCAAGAAGGCTTCGGGCGGAGCGGTCGCCGCGGCCGGCTCGCTCTCGCTCAACAAGATCACCGCAGCGACGACCGCCGACCTCCGCGGCACGACCGGCACCTTCGGCGGCGCGGACCTCGCGCTCAAGGCGCGCGGCAGCCACAAGAGCGATGCGAAGGCGACCTCGAAGCAGGAGGCCGGCGGCGACAGCGGCAGCTCGGTCGGCATCGGCGCCTCCGTCGCGATCAGTCTCATCACGAACGACATCTTCGCCGGCATCGTGTCCGGGGCCACGGCGGCGGGCATCACCGGCCTCTTCATCGAGGCGACGGGCGTCGACGACGCGACGACCGAGACCAAGGGCGGCGCAGCGGGCGGCACTTCAGCCTCGCTCACCGGCGTCGCAAGCGTCGCGATCCACAACGTGCACACCCGGGCCTCGATCCTCGCGGGTCCCACCCCGGCTTCGGTGCTCACCCTCGCGGGAGGCCTGACAGCCAAGGCCGACCAGACCGCCAAGGCGACGACCAAGGCCGAGGGCGCGACCGAGGCCGGAGGCGGCGCCACACTCGCCGCGACGATCTCGTTCGCGCTGACGAGCGCCGACCACCTGACCGACGCCTCGATAGGCCGCAATGTCGCTGCGGGCGGCCCCGTCAGCCTGACGGCCGAGGGCGTCTCGACCACGGCCACCTCGGCCGAGGCCAGCGCCGCCGGTGCCGAGGCCGAGAAGGAGAGCGGCGGAGCGTCGACGGGCAAGGACAGCACCGGCGACGACGTCAACCAGAAGTCTGACAAGAAGCTCGGCAAGGCCGCCTCGCGCAACTCGGGCGGCGCGGGTGCCGGAACGACGACGCCCGAGGCCAAGGACGACAGCGGCACGAAGGTATCGGTCGCCGCCGCGATCGCCTTCAACATCGTAGATTCCACGGTGACCGCCAAGCTCGGTGACGGCTGGTCGCTCACGACGCCGGGCACGGCATCCTTCATCGCCCGCAATGACACGGATGCCTCGGCCACAGCCAAGGGCACCGCCACGAACTCGAGCAGCGTCGGCATCGGCGCAGCGGTCGCCGTCAACTGGGTGACGATCACCACGCTGGCAGGCGTGGGAGTCGGCTCGTACCTGCAGGCGACCGGCCTCACGATCACGGCCGAGATGAAGGCCGACGGCACCCACACGCTTGAGGCGAGTGCCGAGGCCGGCGCCTCCAACACCAGTGGAACGCTCGGTGTGGCGGCTGCGTTCGCGCTCAACATCGCCAACGAGAGCACGCGTGCCGTGCTCGACGCCGACGACTCGACTCCGCTGCCCCCCGTGGGTGGACATGCCCCCGGTGTCGCGATCCTCGGCGGGGGAGCGGTCGCCATCACCGCGGGCTCCAAGAGCTCCGACAAGGCCTCCGCGAAGGCGACCCAGTCCGGCGACGGATCGGTCGGCATCGGCGCCGCCATCGCCCTCGACCTGCCGACGCACGTGGTGTACGCGGGCATCAGCCCAGTGACCGACCCGACGCGGGGTCCCCCCCTCAGTGGCGTTGGAGCACTGACCATCACTGCCACGCACGAAGTCGAACTCACCACCGAATCCGAAGCCGGAGCCGGCTCGGACAAGGTCTCGATCACCCCCTCGGTCGCCATCGTCCTCGCGGTCATCCGCACCAGCGCCTCCCTCGGCAGAAGCACCGCTCCGCTCACCGCGTTGAGCATCACCGCCTCTGCCTCGCAGGAAGTCAGCGCTGAGACCACCTCCAAGGGCTCGACCACCGCCGGATCCACCGCCGGGATCGGCGTCTCGCTGGCCCTCGCGATCCTCGACGACGTCTCGGTCGACTCGGGCAGCGCGCGCAGCCTCACTGTCGGCGGGGCGGTCTCGTTCACGGCTCACCAGCGCATCGACGCCAAGACCGTCGCCGAGGCCTCTGCCCAGGGCGCTGACCCGAAGGAGGGCAAGGACGAGGGCGGCAAGGACGTCAACGAGAAGGCCGATGGCAACCTCGACAACGCCAAGACGACCAAGTCCACCAACGGGGGCGGCACGACGTCGACCTCCGAGACGCCCAAGGCATCGACGGGTCAGGACAAGACGGGTGGCAACAGCGGAGCGTCGCTCTCGATCGCCGGCGCGATCGCGATCGCGGTCGTCTCGGGCACTGCCCGGGCCTGGTTCGCCGACCTCATCACGGTTACCGCGCAGGGCGCTGTGACGCTCGAAGCACGCGGCGACACCGACTCGTCGGCCGAGGCCCGCGGCGACTCCGCCACGAAGGGCAATGTCGGCATCGGCGCCGGCGTGGTGGTGCAGGCCGTCGACATCACGGTGCGCGCCACGACCGGCGCCGCGACGATCACGGCGACGGGGCTCATCCTGACGGCGGGTATGCTCGACGGCGACGAGGACGATGTCGTGCGGCGCTGGAACGACACCGCGAAGCGCTGGGAGATCGTCGAGTCCGGCGAGCAGCTGCCTGGCCCCTCGAAGGACGACCTCTACTTCGTCAAGACGAACGGCGACGGCGACGAGACCACGGGCGGAGACGACGGGCTGTACAAGTTCGACGGCAGCGACTGGGCGATCGAGACGAACCAGACCCTGACCGATGCCGAGCCGATCGACTCCGAAGCAGACCTCCCGACCACCGCCGGCTGGTACATCCTCGGCTTCGAGAAGGACGGACACCCCGCGGGGAGCGTCTGGAAGCTCGTCGGCACCACCTGGACGTTCGTGACCAAGTACGTCGTCGAACAGAAGAGCCAGCTCCCCAAGGACGACATCGAGGAAGACGCCTGGTTCCACCTCACCAAGGCGGACGGCGCGAACGCCGTCGGCTATTACAAGCGCGACGACCAGCACACCTGGGTCATCCAGGGGTCCGCGTCGGTGACCGACGGCGATGTGCTGCCGACGGCCCCGACCGCCGACCAGCTGTTCCGGCTGTTCGAGCACGAGGTCACCTCGACCGCCCGCGCCGGCGTGAGCAAGTCCGAGAAGGTCGGCGTCGCCGGGGCGCTGGCGATCAACATCCTCCACACGCACGTCGAGGCGATCGTTCCCGTGGGAGCCGTCGTGACGCTCTCGACCGCGGCATCCGCCATCACCGCACAGAGCAACGAGCGCGACTCGGCGACGGCGACGAGCAAGGCGAAGGTGGGATCCGCGACGGGCGTCGGGGCATCGTTCGTGCTGCAGCTCATCGACGGCAGCACTGTCACGGCCGAGGTCGCCGACGGCGCCACGGTGAACGGGGGTGCCGGCCTCACGATCGAGGCGATCGGCTTCCGCGACATGGCCACGAAGGCCGAGGGTGGCACGGCGGGCGAGACCGCGGTCACCCCTGTTGTCGCACTCGTGATCAGCGTCGACGACCACGTCACCGGCCGGCTCGGCACCGGATCTGCGTACGTCGGCACCGGCGCGATCGCAGTCAAGGCCACCCACACCATGTGGGTCAAGACCGAGGGACGAGCGGATGCCGCGGGCAAGAAGACGGCGGTCGGCGCCATCGTCATCGTCAACGCGATCGTGGGCTGGCAGACGCTCGCGGAGATCGCCCGCAACGCCCAGGGGACGGCCGTCGACATCGTCGCGACCTCGGTCGCCCTCACCGAGGCCAAGTCGGTCGCCAGCGCGAAGGGTGCGAAGTCGTCGGACGACGGCGGCAAGTCGGGCGACCAGGAGTCGACCGGTGCGGTCAACGGCGACAACGCGAACACCCAGGACACCAAGACCCAGACCGCCTCGATGCCGACCTCGAACGGCGGCACGAACGGCTCGAACGGCGCGCAGGGCGCGAACAACGCGCAGGCGGGGCAGTCTGGCCAGTCGTCCAGCTCCTCCAGCTCCGGCGGAAGCAGCACGACCGAAGTCGCCGCGGCAGTCGCGGTCAACTGGCTCGTGGCATCGTCGACCGCCCGCATCGCCGCGAGCACGACGGTCACCGCGACGACCGGCGCACTCTCGGTCATCTCGCTGTTCACCCTCGGCGCCAACGCCTTCGCGATGGGCTCGGCGATCGACCTGGAGCATGACGGATCGCGGGTTGGCGCCGCGATCGGCTTGAACGTCCAGGATGTCGACAACATCGCGATCGTGGGCGGCGGCGCACACCTGACCGGGCACGCCGGGGTGACGGTCCGCGCGTCGGTTCCCGACGGGGTGCGCAACGACTTCATCGTCTGGGCATTCGCGGCAGGCGGCGGCAAGAGCACTTCGGTCGCCGGCAGCGCCGCAGTCCAGATCACGCTCCTGACCACGGAGGCATCGATCGGCATCGGAGCCGAGATCGACGCTCCTGCCGGTGACATCACGGTGGATGCGAAGCAGCCGATGGGCCTGCAGAACCTCGCGATCGCCGGTGCTCTGTCCACCGGATCGGGCTCAGCGATCGGCGGAGCGTTCCTCGTCAACTACCTCGAGGTCAACACTCGGGCATGGGTCGACTCGACAGCCGTCACCCACACGTCGGCTGACGCCTCCGGCACGATCGCGGTGACGGCCACCGCGTCGCTCGACTCGCTCGTACCCAAGGTTCCGAAGCCGCTCGCCGGCAAGATCGACTTCCTCAAGCTCACCAACGTCGCCATCGCGGGCGGGGCGAGCGACAGTGGCGCGGCAGTGGTGGGCTCGTTCATCGTCGACATCTTCAACCTCTCGACGCGGGCCTGGATCGCCGATGGCGCGGAGATCAACCAGGAGGGGGTACTCGGCGGCGCGGGCCAGAATGTCACCGTCGCAGCGTCCGACTCGATCACGATCGACAACGTCGGCGGCGCTCTCGCCCTCAGCAAGAGCTCGGCCGGTGTCGGCATCACTGTCGTCGTCGAGATCTCGAACTCCGACGTGCGAGCCTGGATCGGCGACAGCGCCGCGGTGCGCGCGGGCGGCTCCGTCGAGGTGAAGGCCGATTCGAGTGAGGACTGGTTCGTCCTCGCCATCGCGGGCGCGGTCAGCGGTGGCAACGCCGCCGTGGCCGGCGCGGTGCTCGTCGTCGTCTCGAACCAGGGCGGATCAAACCCGCAGGTGCTCGCGCAGATCGGCGACTCGCTCGTGGATGCCGCAGCCGACGTCACAGTCCACGCGAAGAAGCTCACCGACGCCGATCTCTCGAGCGGCAACCTGGCCGTCTCGACGAGCGGCGCCGGAATCGGCGCGGCCGTCACCGTCGTCGTCCGCGACAGCGTCGTAACCGCGCGGATCGCCGACGGAGCCGATGTGCGGGCCGGCGACGACCTGACCGTCGAGGCGCTCCAAGAAGGCGACTACCTGCTGCTCGCCGTCGGCGGGGCAGGCGGCAACTCGGTCGGCGTCGGCGGCTCGGTCAGCATCTTCGTCCTGAGCGACGCGACGACGGCGGCGATCGGAAGCAGCGTCAAGGTCAACTGCGTCGGCGGAGGGTGCGCCAACGTCACCGCGAACCCGACTCAGGATGTCGTCGTGAAGGCGTCCGATGTGACGAGCGCCCTCGACCTCGCGGGCGTCATCGCCGTCGGCGGCACAGCCGGCGTCGGCGTCGGCGTCGACGTGCAGGCCATCGACAAGACGACGGCCGCCTCGATCGGCACGAACTCGATCGTCCGCGCCAACGGCGACGTCGTGGTGCAGTCGGCCTCGAAGGAAGACTTCAAGTCGATCTCGGTCGGCGGCGGTGGCGGCGGCACGGCCGCGGTCAACGTCAATGTCACCGTGCCGGTCATCACCATCACGACAACCGCCTCGATCGGCAGCGGCGCCGATGTGCGCGCCGGCGGCAACGTGCTCGTCATGGCCGATGACGCCATGACCCTCTTCTCGATCGCCGGCAACATCTCGGTCGGCGGCACTGCGGCCGTCGGCGCCAGCGTGGCCGTGCCGGTCGTCACGAAGACGACCACGGCCACCATCGGCGCGAACGCCCGGGTCACGGGGCTCGCACAGGCGGGGCACATGACCCACACCAGCGTGAACGCCGGCAGCTACGCGACGTCGGGCACCGACATCCGCTTCGATCCGCGTGGCACGCAGGGCGGCTGGCCGGTGCCGTTCCCGAGCGGCTCGCCGCTCGACGGCAAGGGCGTGCAGGGCGACGGGGCCACCATCAACCTCGGCTACAACCACGGGTTCAAGAACGGTCAGCAGGTCGTCTACGACGCCGGCGGCGGTGTGCCGATCGGGGGCCTGGTCGATGGGAAGACCTACTACGTCGTGCTGATCCCGCTGTCGTCGACGGCGATCAAGCTCTGCACGGAGYGCGGGCCTCCGGTCGCGCCCGGGTCGAGTGAGTACTCCTGCGCCCCTGGCAAGCTGGTCACCGGGCTCACCCTGCCCGCGGGCGCGAAGATGGGCGAGAACCACCGGTTCGTGTCCACCACCGAGCCCGGCGTCAAGTCCGATGTATCCCCCCGTTTCACCGCAKAACGCGCTGTCAGCGTAGGTGGCAACTACCTCGTCCTTCCCTACGACCTCTTCCGTGACGAGGAGGGAAGCGCCACCGTCGAGAAGACCCCCCTCGACCTCCGCAACGGCGACCCGGTCATCTACAGCGCGGGCGGCGGCACCCCGATCGGCGGACTCGTCGACGGAGCGACCTACTACTTCTTCACTCCGTCCCTCGGCGGCCTCGTGGATCTGAACCACGTGCAGCTGGTCCGCACCAAGTGCGAGGCCACAGGCAAGAAGGACGACTGCAACACTCCCTCCGACATCGCCCGCGGCACTCCGATCGACTTCACCTCGACCGGCAGCGGCCGCTCGCACAGCCTGGTGCCGTCGGGAATGCTGCCCGCCGGACCCGGCTCCGAGGTCGGCCCCCAGATCATCGACGCCCCCGTACGCACCGGCTTCGGCGGCGTCGCGGTCACCGCCTCGAACAGCGACTACCTCGGCTCGATCGGCATCGCCGCGGGCGGCGCGGGGACGGCGGCGGTGAGCCTCTCCGGCTCGATCGCCGTGATCACCGTCCACACCTCCGCGACGATCGGGGCCGGCGCCAAGATCAACTGCGCAGACCTCGATGTCGCCTGCAGCGCCAACAGCGGCTCGGCCGAAGGCGGCCAGTCGGTGCTGGTCTCGGCGGTCAACAACTTCCGCACCCTCGGGATCGCGGCATCCATCGCCATCGGCGGATCGGCCGGCGTCGGCGCCTCCGCAGCCGTCCGGGTCGTCGAGCTGCACACGGATGCCTCGATCGCGGCGAACGCGATTGTCAACGCGAAGAACAACATCGAGATCATCGCCACCGCGACCGACTCCGTCGTCTCCGTCAATGCAGCTGCCGGCGGCGGCACCGTCGGCGTCGCCGGCACCGTCGGCGTCACCGTCATCAAGGAGTTCACAAACGCCTTCACCGGCGACGGCGTCACGCTGCGCGCCGACAACAACATCGGCGTCTTCGCGAACAGCGCCTCGAAGCTCATCCTCATCACCGCCTCGATCGCCGCCGGCTACGTCGGCGTCGGTGTCGGGGTCGGCGTCGCCGTAGTCGAGAAGACCACGAAGGCATACCTCGGTCAGAACAACAAGGTGATCGTCAAGGCGCTGGGTGGCGGGCTCACCGGGGTCGTCATCGGAACGATCGGTGCCAGCGGATTCCCTGTCGCGACCTTCCGTGGCCTCGTCGTCCAATCGCAGTCGAGCGAAAAGCTCTTCGGGCTCGTGGCAGGTGTCGGCGCAGGATTCGTCGGCGTCACCGCGAACATCGGGGTCAACGTCTTCACCGTGACGACACAGGCCTACGTCGACCTGGGCACGACAGTGAACCGGAACGACAACGGCACGCCTCTGAACCTGGCCGATGACTCGATCATCGCCGGCGTGAGCAACGCGCAGGGCGTGTCGGTCACCGCGACGGATCTGTTCGACTCGATCACGTTCGCCGGCGGCGTGGCGGGCGGCTTCGTCGGCGCGGCGGGTGGCATCGACATCGGCGTCGCTTCGATCTCGGTCACCGCGTACCTCGCGACGGGGACGGATGTCTGGGCCAACGCCGCAGTAAAGGTCAACGCCCTCGGGATCAAGAACGTGCAGTCGTACGCCGTCTCGGTCGGCGGCGGCTTCGTCGGCGTCGCGGGCGCCGTATCGGTGTGGTCGATCGGAACAGCGCCCAACGCCTCGTACTCGAGCGACGCCAACGGACCGAAGCGCGGACCGTGGGTCAACACGGTCGCCTACAAGACCGCCGATGTCGTGACCTTCGGCGGCAAGACGTGGGTCGCCAAGAACAACAGCACCGGCGTCACCCCGGGATCGAACAGCGCGATCTGGGTGGAGGACGTGCCCAAGACCGCGACCTCAGGCGAGGGGACCGACGGGCAGCACCAGGCAGACCAGGTCGCCTCGGGCAACGGCAGCGACGCGCCGGCGCCGCTGTGGAACGGCCCGTCGTCGTACGCGAAGGGCGCCTACGTCACCTACAACGGGACGAAGTACCAGGCCACCGCCGCCGTCGCGGCAAATGAGGCCGACCCGGAGCACAACTCGCACTGGTACGGCGTCAAGGACGGCTGGAAGTCCGCGCTCGACGGCGCCCCGGCCGACAGCACGGCCGCGTTCGTCACCGCCCACGCCTACACGATGGGCAGCTATGTGACCTTCGCCGGACACCACTACCGCGCGAAGAGCACCTTCGTGTCCGGCTCGAACCCGACGCTCGACACCACGAGGTGGGCACTCGCCGACGACGACTACCGCTTCCGCGTGACCGGCGGGGCGGCGGCATCCGACACCGCCGTAGGCGGTTCGTATTCCGCGACCAGCCCGACCTCCGACCGGTTCACGCAGCCCGCGCCGCCGTCCGGCGTCTCCTCGGGCATCTACGGTCGAGTCCACTCCCTGCTGGGCGGCGTCGATGTGACGGCCCGGGAGCGCACCGACGTGTTCGTGCTCGCGGGCGCGGTGGCCGGCGGCGTCGGTGCGGTCGGCGCAGGCATCGCCATCCTCACCGTTGCCGGGAACGTCGACGCGGGCATCTACAGCACCGCAGCCGTGTCCGCAGCCGCTGCGATCACGGTCACCGCCGAACTCGACGAGGACATCGACATCTTCGCAGTCACCGGGTCGGTCGGCCTGGTGGCCCTCGCCGGGCAGATCCTGGTCCTGACCGACACCTCGAAGACCAACGCCCACATCGACACCGGTGCCGCGATCACGCGGGCCGGCGGGGGGATCTTCGTCTCGGGCGATTCCGACAAGGACGTGGCCGGGTATGCCGTGGGCATCACGCTCGCCGCAGCCGGCGTCGGAGCTGCGGTCTCGGTCATCGAGGTGTCGGGCAACACCACCGCGGACATCGGCATCGTCGCACTGGGCGGCGGCGGAACCACCGGCGCCATCTCGGTCACCGCGACTGACCACTTCACTCCTACGGCCTGGGCCATCGGCATCGTCGGCGGCGTCCTCGGCGGACTCAGCGGCATCGTCGCGATCATCGAGTACTCCGGCACCACTCGGGCGGCCTCCCGCGCCACCGGCGGCGGCGTGCTCGGCGGGGGAGTGACCGTCAGGGCCTGGGGCGACCGTGCTCCGATCGAGGCGAACACGGTGAACGTCGCAACCGGCGCGATCGCCGTCGGCTTCACCCTGAACATGGCCACGAGCTCGCGGCACACCGAGGCGGAGCTCGGCGGCTCGCTCAACGCCGGCGGCGCTGTCCTGGTGGAGGCCGAAGCCCGCAACGTCGTCACGGCCAACACGCCCGGCATCGCGATCGGCATCGCCGCGATCGCCGCCATGATCCCCATCGCGACGGTCTCAGGGCACACCACGGCCACGATCAGCGGCACGGTCTCCGGATCCACCAGCATCTACGTCCACGCGATCGCCGAGAACCGCGCGATCGCCGACGTCTTGGTGATCGGCATCTCCGGCGTCGGTGTCACCGTCGCGGTCGCATCCGCGACGATCTCGGACGGCGCGGACATCTCCGCGCTCGTGACGGATGTCGCATCCCTCGCCTCGAGCGGCACGGTGCGGGTGCTCGCCGAGATGAAGGGCGCGAACCAGCGCAACGAGGCGATCGCCAAGGGCACGAACGTGGCAGCCTCCCTCTTCGCCAGCGCCTCGGTCTTCGCGGCCCTCGCCTACAGCGGTGGAGCCACGAGGGCGCACCTCGACGGCAATGTGACGAGCTCCGCGTCCGTGACGATCAGCGCCACGGGCACCAACTACGTCAAGTCCGACCTCGTCGTCGTCGCCGCGGCCGGACTCGCCGGCATCGCCGTGAGCGTCGCGATCGCGCAGCTCGGTGCCGCAGCTGTCGTCGAAGCCACGTCGTCCGACGCGAACAACAACCAGCAGGTCACGAGCACCGGCGCGATCGCATTCACTGCGACGTCGACCAACACCGCGAAGGTCAAGACCGGTATGGGCGCCGGCGGTGCTCTCTTCGGAGTCGCCGTCTCGGTTCCGATCGCAGAGGTCGCGGCAGCGACGCGGGCGAGCGTCGAGGGCAACCTGACCGCCGGCGCCGCCGGCGTGAACGTCGCTGCCCTGAGCCACAACTCGGCGACCAGCGATGTGCTCATCGTCTCGATCGGCGGCCTCGGCGCGATCGCGGTGAACATCGCGGATGCCCGCATCTCCGCAACCGCCGACACCGAGGCGCTCGTGCTCGCGAACTCGGCGGTCAGCGCACCGGGCGGTGCCGTCTCGGTGACGGCGACCGCGACGAACGTCGCATCCGCCACCACGACCGCGGTTTCGGCATCCGCCCTCATCGCGGTGAGCGCGCAGAAGAGCCTCGTCACCATCGCCGGCTCGACGAAGGCCTCGTTCGACGGCGACGTCGGCAACACGCCGACGAAGACGGCAAGCCTGGCCGTGACGGCGATCGCGAGCAACGACGCGCTCACCGATACGAACGTGATCACGGTCAGCCTCGGTGCGGGCGTCACCGTCATCGCATCGCAGGCGACGGTCTCGGGCGACACCGATGCGTTCGTCGACACCAACGCCAACGTCTTCGTCTCCGGCGCGATCACGATCGACGCGCACCTCGTCGATGGGGCTCGCGGCTATCAGAACGTCGCTGAGTCGAAGATCCGCGGCGCCACGGGCGGGCTCGGCGCGGCCTTCGGCCTCACCAACGGCAAGGCCATCGTCTCGGGCTCGGTGAGGGCCAAGCTGAACGGTCAGATCGGCGCTTCCTCGGCCATCACGATCAATGCCGACGCAGAGGTCGACGCGATCGCCACCACCGATTTCGCGAGCTTCGGCGGCGTCGCCGTGAACGCCAGTGGCACCGAGGCGCAGATCACGAGCGACACCATCGCGGGCGGGGACGCCGGAACGGCAGGGTCGACCGGCGCCTTCATCGTGACTGCGGACTCGACCTACAACGCCACCGCAGACTCCGATGGTCCGACGGCGAGCCTCATCGCCGTGGATCTCAAGATGCCGCACGCAACCGTCGGCGGGTCGACGCGCGCCAGCTACCTCGGCCAGGTCACCAGCGGCACGTCCGCCTCGGCAACGTCGAACTCGCACAACACTGCGCTCGCCGACGCGTCCGGCATGGTGACGATCGGTCTCGTCGCCGTGAGTCTCGCGTACGCGCTCGCCGAGGTCACCTCCACCACCGAAGCAGCACTCGGAGGAGCGAACGTCGGTTCGGGCGCGGTGGTCGTGAGCGCGACGAGCGACGACGATGCGACCGCGAAGGTCGGCGGTCTCGGGGTCGGTGTGCTCAAGGTCTCGCTGCTCCAGCCCGATGCCCGCACCAACGGAATCACGCGGGCCTTCGTCGGAAACAGCAAGTCGGTGCAGGCCGGGTCGCTGACGATCACCGCGATGGCGACGCCGGATGCCTCGGCCGAAGCCGAGATGGTGGGCTTCTCGTTCCTCGTCGACATTCTCGAAGCCAAGCCGCGCGCAGCCGTCGGTGGCACGGTCGAGGCGTACATCGGCTTCGACGAGACGGTGACGCTGGGATCGGGCGCCATCACAGTGACGGCGACTCGCCTCGGCAACGCCGATGTGAAGACGACCGGGGTGAGCATCTCGCCGATCTCGATCAGCCTGGTCGATCTCCTCGCCACGACCGCGGGCAGCATCACGACGCACATCGACGATCGTGCCGACGTGACGGCCGGATCCGTGACGATGACGGCGGGCGGCACGAGTTCGCCGACCGCGTCGAGCACCAGCGTCGGCGTCTCGATCGCCAGCGTCGCGGGTGTGTCGCTGGCGACGAGCGACACGACCTATGTCGCGAGCTGGATCGGGCCGGCTGACGGTAGCAGCGCTTCCGATGCACTCGACCCTACGAGCGTCACGACGAGTGGTGCGGCCGGCATCGCGGTGAAGACCGCCTACACCGCGCACGTGCTCGCCAACGCCCTCACCGTGGGGATCGGACTGGGCGTTGCGGGTGGTGTGGTGAAAGCGACCGCAACCGCCACGCCGTCGATCGCGGCGTACCTCGGTGACCTCGCGCAGGCCACAGCCAACGGCGGTCCGCTCCTGTTCGACGCCGCTGCGACGGTGACCGCGATCGCCGATGCCACCGGCTTCTCAGTGGGGCTCGGCTTCTCGGCGGGCCTGACCTCCACGAAGGCAGATCTGCGGCCGGCCATCCGTGCCTATACGGTCAACGGCGGTTCACTCTCGGGCAGCTCCGTGACTCTGGTCGCCCGGTCGAACGTCGCCGCCGACGGCACGCCGATCAGCACCCAGCACACCTACAACACGATCATCGGCAACAACACGCCGACGACCGTCGCGCCGGCGTTCGCGCGAGTCTCGCTCGGATCGGCGTCTCTGATCGAGGGTGTGGCGGGAGCGAAGGCCGAGGCGATCAACTCTCCGATCGTCGCCGCCGCAGTCGGCGGGGGAACGTCCGTCAGCGCTGCGGGCGCACTGACAATCACGGCGCGGTCGTTCGGTGACAGCCAGGTCGATGGATTCTCGCTGGCGGCGGGTCTGGGCGCCGGCATCGGCCTCGTCAGCGGCAAGGCGACCTCCGGTGGCACGGTCAGCGCCGGCTTCTACGGCGTTTCGGGCACGATCGGGTCTGCTGACATCCGGAGCATCGTCAGCGCCGGCGCGTCGACGAAGGGCCGCGGGTTCAGCGGGGCACTGGGAGCCGCGGCGAACATCGGAAATCAGGAAGCCACTGTCGCCGTCACGGTGAACACTTTGATCGGGGGGAACCTCGTCGCGGGTGGGACGGTCCTGGTCCGCTCGGATGCCCGCACTTCCGCCTCGGCCGAGTACCACGCGCTGCAGCTCGCGGCGCTCGCCGCGGTGGGCACCGCCGATGTCGATGCGACCGACACCTCCAGCATCCGCACCGCGGTGACCGGTTCAGGAACGGCTCGATCGATGACGGGCAGCGTCACGATCTCGGCGTGGCACAACTTCGACGGCAGCCAGTTCCTCAAGTCGAACGTGGTCGAAGCGTCTTCGAAGATGGTCAGCGGGTCCCTGCTTCTCGCCATCGGGACGGCGAGCCTGGATGCCGTGGCCGAGGCGACGACGAAGGCCGAGGTCGAGGCCGGCGCCACCCTGGCGGCGGCATCCGGCACGGTCACGCTCGAGTCGCTGTCGGGGAACTACTCCCTCGCCCGCTTCGACCGGACGCAGGGCGGCCTGATCAGCGTGGCCCCTGCAGCGGACCCCACCGCGGAGTCCAAGGGCACGACCGAGGCCAACCTGCTCGGCCATGTCCGGGTCGTCAACGGTGGAACCTCGAGCGGTGCATCGTCGCTCGTGGTACTCGCCAAGGCAGAGGATCTCGCGCGCGCTGCGATGGACAACGCGGGTGGTGGGCTGCTCGAGCTCTCCAGCTCCAACTCGACTGCGAAGGGATCGCCGAAGCTCAAGACGACACTCGGCGGGGCGTCCAGCGTCATCCTCACCTCGGGAACGATCTCGGCGAAGGCCGAGAGTCTCAACGACGCCGACGCCGCGACCTCGAGTGTCTCGGGTGGCCTGCTGCGGATCTCGACCTACAGCGCCAACGCGTCGATGAACCCGACGGTCAACATCGTGGTGACCGGGGGAGCCTCGATCACCAGCACGAGCGGTGACGTCAAGATCGATGCGATCAGCAACCAGCCGCCGGCGCCCAGCTCGGACGGCAGCTTCGACGCCGCGACCGTATCCGGCAACACGATCTCGTTCGCACTGAAGCACAACGCCTACACCGGCCAGCTCATCGTCTACAGCACGCAAGGCGCCGTCACCCCGATCGCGGCCGGGCTCGACGGACGCAGCATCAACGTCATCGTCACCGGCGACCAGACCCTGCAGCTCGGTCTCGAGTTCACCTTCGACAACCCGGCCACGCCTGACATCGTCGAGGGCGCCGTCACGGTCGATCCCGTCACCGACATCATCGACTTCGGCGGCCAAGCCCACCACTTCGTGACCGGCGACCTCATCTTCTACCAGGCCGTCGGCGGCGCGATCGGCGGGCTGGCTTCGGGTGTCTACAAGGTGTACCGGATCGACGCGACCCGGCTGAAGCTGCAGTCGACCACAGTCGATGTCACGAACCCGCCGCAGGTGATCATCACGGGCGACCAGGTCGACGCCACGAACGACAAGATCGCGGGCGGGTTCACCAACGGCCAGTACGTCACGTACCACACGGCACCGCCGGCAGGCACGTTCTCGTCGGTCGCGGTGAGCGGCAGCGTGATCAACGTGAGCCTCGACCAGGACGGCAACCAATCGATCGACGACACGGTCCCGGCGAGCGGCACGCCCGTCACGTACGTCGCGAGCGACACGGGCAAGCCCATCGGCGGACTCTTCAGCGGTTCGACCTACTACGTGATCCGCGTCGACGGCCAGCACCTGAGGCTCGCCGGCAGCTACTGCGCGGCCCGCGGGATCGCGGTCAACACGAACGGCTGCCAGAGCAGCTTCTCCGGCGGCATCGGCGGTGACGACGGGGCTCCGGGAAGCGCGTCGGTCGTGTTCATCCCGCTGACTCCGAACATCACATCCGAATTCGCGGCAGTCCGTCACCAGCTCCACGCCGTGACGGATTTCGAGATCGGAAACCTCGACGACGGGCACGGGTACTACGTCGTCGGGGCCGATGGCACCAACTTCCAGCTGTCGAACACGTTCGGCGGCACGGCGATCAACCTCAGCGACGGCGGCGGGTACCCGCACATCTTCCGGGCCGAGGGATTGAACCTCACCGGCAACGGCAGTGGTGCGCAGCGCTTCATCCTCCAGATCGGCGCGACCAGCGGCATCCAGAAGCTCAACGGGATCGGCGGGCCGTCGGGCGCGACGAGCTCGTCCGACGGTGTCATCTCGGCGTCGGCCGCCGGTGGCGGCGGCGGTGCGATCAACGTCTCGAAGGCCACTTCCGCCGCGAGCACTTCCGTGACCGTCAGTGTGTCGGTCGGGACGAACGCCCACATCTCGGGTGCCGATGTTGAGATCACGACCCACGCCACCGGCCTGGCAAAGGGCATTGCGGGCAACGCGGGCGGTGGCGCGATCTCGATCGGCGATTCCGCCGCCCGCGCGACGACCCTCGTCGACAACGACATCACGGTCTTGGCCGGTGCGACGATCACCGCCACCGACGACCTCACCATCGCCGCGCACTCCGATCTGCACCCCAAGGTGCTGGCCTCGACTCAGCAGGGTGGATTCGTCGGGGGCTCGTTCGGCTCGACGGACGCCCGTGGCGGCTACACGACGAAGACCACTTCCGACGGCACGCTTCTCGCCGGGAACCACCTCGCCGTCGAGTCGCACACATCGTTCGACGGGTTCTCGGACTCCACCGCCGACGTCGGCGGCCTCGGTGCTGATGCCGAGACCGAAGCCAACGTGCTCATCGGGTCGTGCGACGTCACGATCTGCACAGATGCCGCCGATCTGCGCGGGCACGCCGAGACGCTCACCGAGGTCGGCGGCAGCCTCACCGGTCGGCACACTCGCATCGGCGCGTTCGTCGACTCCGCAAAGGCCTACGCGCACACCTATACGTACGCGATCGCGCTCGGAGCGGACTCGGATGCCGATTCCGAGATCACCGTCGTGGGTTCAACGCGGACGACGCTCAAGCCGAACGTCGCGATCACTGGTCAGGTCGACACCGCGATCCTCGCGGAGTGGCTGGCGATCGACTTCAACTCCGACGCCTACGCGGAGTGCGACTGCGGTGGCGGCGACACCGACTCGTATGGTCGGCTGCACCCCACCCTCGAAGCCAAGGTCCTGGGCTTCAACCTCGCCGTCATCACAACCTCCGACCTGACCGTGCAGGTCAACGACCAGGTCACGCAGCTCCGCCGCCACGCCACCACCTCCGGCGGTCTCCTCGACGGAGGCAACGACGGCCTCGAGCCGGGCGACAACCAGAGCCTCACGCGCGAGATCTTCTGGGAGGTGCGCGTCATCATGCTGGGCGAGCCCAACCCGGTCCTCGAGATCGACGGCAGCGGCAACATCACGAAGATCGTGAACGTCAAAGTGTGCGACAACGCGGGGCACTGCTACGAGGACAACCCGTTCACCGACACCCACACCCAGGGCGCCCTGTCAGGCACGACAGCCACGGTCGACGACATCGTCTACGACCATGGTGCCCGTGCACGGTTCCTGGCCAACGACCTTTCATCGGTCAGCGGCACGATCGGCCACATCTGGGGAGCGGTCGGACGCTTCGAGTTCCAGCAGACCTGGGACTACGTCCGCATCCTCAACGCCTCGAACCTCAACCTCGTGACGAACATCATCGATGTGGTCAACACGCTGAACCCGCCGCGGATCGACATCCGCGTCGACAAGATCTGGACGAACGGCAGCGCTGCGAACGTGAGTCTGTCGGAGGGCGACCCGAACACGACGTTCGACTTCGACATCAAGTACACCTTCCCGCCCACCTTCGTGCAGGTCCACAACACCTGTGCCTTCACCTGCCCGGTCCGCAACCCGTTCATCCGCCTCGACGACTACATCGAGAACCCCCTGGGCGAGACGGAGATCTTCAACGCGTCGGGCGACATCCTCTCCGGATCCGGCCACGAGCTCGTCCGCACGAATGTTCTCGATCTCGACGCACCACACGGCGATATCGGACACCAGAGCCCCACCCACGCGAACCCCGATGGCGAGCGCAACCCGATCGAGGTCGAACTGGTGCTCTACAAGCACCCCGACGCCACTTTCTGCACCGGCAGCGCGCCGTGCCTGAAGGTGCCGGTCGTCACCGTCGACGCAGGCAAGGACGCCGTGATCGATCTCACGTTCTTCCGCCGGACGGATGAGGCACTCGGAAGCGCCCTCACGATCGTGATCGACCGGATCCGTGCGGGCGACGATGTGGATGTCGTGCTCAACGACTCGAAGAACGGCGATGACCCGACCGGCCTCGTCCTCGTCGTCGTCGACCAGTACGATCCCGCCGCCACATCGACGTACTACGGCTTCACCTTCCCGTCGACGTTCACCCCGGCGATCAACGACGGCAACTCGATCGAGCGCGGCGACTGCGCCGGGACGTACCCGGGCGATTGCGGCAACGGCTCTGGTCAGTACGAGACGCATTTCCGTCCCGATGTCTCAAACCTGAACCTCATCCACATCCTCCGTGCGCTTGGCACCGACAACGACGGCGAGATCGACTCGACCTACAACTTCACCGAGGTGCGCGCCGGCGACGACATCGACATCTGCCACGTAACCACCGGCGGCGAGGAGCCGAAGACCTGCTTCACGTCGGCGATCGACAGCGCCACGCACGTCGTCACCGCCGACACGACGCCTGCCACCACCATCGACATCGTCATCAACACGGATGTCGCGTGGTCGGGTGGCGCGCCTGGCCCGGGCGATGACCCTGGAATGGGCTCGACCAACGTGTCGCAGATCTTCATCCGCACGAACGGCGACATCACCGCCACCGAGCTCGTCGGCGACATGCTCGTCGGGCACATCCATTCCACCAATGGCGATGTCACGCTGAACTCCCCGGAGCGGATTCTGGATGCGGACCACCGTCCCACGATCGACGTCACAGGCATCAACATCACGCTCCACGCTGGTCTTGCGGGTCTGTTCGGTGGAATCGGCCTTCCGACCGACTTCCTCGAGATCAACACGGCAGCCCTCATCGGCGCGACGGCCTGGGCATCGCCGGCTGACGGCGTGCTGAAGGCCTACGACACGACAGACGCCGACGGCGGCACGCTGGGCATCTTCCTCGACGAGCTCACCGGCGACATGCCGCTGTTCGAGGTCTTCACGACGGGCAGCGCCGCTCTCGGCACCGGAAACGTCTCGCTTCGCACGGTCGGCGGCTCGATAATCAACGCCAAGGTCGCCGACACCGACAACATCCGGGGTGACTCGGTCGACCTGGATGCGAACGGCGGCTCGATCGGTGGTCTGCTGTCGAAGGACGTCATGGTCGACTCCAACCGCGCGCCCCCGTTCGAGTGCGTCAACCTCAACTGCGGCAACAACCTCAACGGCACGTCCGACGGTTCGCTCGCCACCGCCGGCGACGACGTCGCCCTCGAAGCGACCGGCGACATCGCCTACACCGAGACGGCCAAGTACCTCCGCCTCGTGCTCGCCCACTCGCTCAACGGCAGCATCCGGCTGACGGTCCCCGACCGCACCGGCAGCACGGCAGCGGCGAACGATCAGGACCTCTACCTCATCAAGAGCGGCGACGCCCGATTCGCCGAGTCGAACGGCCGCGGTCCGAACTCCGACCTCGACGCCCCCCGCGTGATCGCGAACGGCACGATCTTCGCCGAGGTCGGCAGTGTCGAGCTCCGGGTCGGCGACGACATCACGACCCATCAGAACAGCCAGATCCTCGCGAACCTCTCGATCAACATCCGCGGTGACTTCGGCAACGCCGACAGCGGTGGAACGCAGGGCAGCCCCGGCCCCGAGTGGGGCACGTCGATCATCCTGCGCGGCAGCATCATCGCCGACTGTGACGTCGCAGCCGGCGGCCCCGGCGACGAGCCGATGGGCGAATGCCAGCCGGTGAGCGCGAACCCGTCCGCGAACCAGACGCACGTCTGGGGCGGAAGCGATGTCGACAACATCCAGCTCGGGGATCCGTCGGGCCTCGACACGGTCCAGACCGGTTCCAAGACGACGCTCGGAAGCCAGGGCTACATCTTCCTCGGCTCCAAGACGACGGTGCACGGCAACGCGACCTCGGCATCGCTCACCGCCGACGGTGAAGACCGCATCACGGTCTGGTACCTGCAGACGATGAGCGTCGCCACCAGCCCGGCGAACGCGACCGGGTTCGGCCGCGTCCTGAACCTGGATGGTCAGGGCKAGACCGACTACTACGCGATCTACACGAACGGCAGCCACGGCAGCACCCGCAACTACGTCATCAACGTGCTCGACTCGGGCGCCCCGAGCGCCGGCGTCGACGAACTCGCGATCTACGGATACGACAAGGCCGCACCGGGCGTCGGCGTCACCGACGCGACGACCGACGACATCTTCCTGATGCGCGCCCTCACGTGCATCGACAACGAGTCGCCGTTCGCGGTGACCGGAGTCCCGGCTTCGTGCGGAGCGAACGCGACCGAACCGGCTGACCACCCCGCCTTCGTCGCCCTCCTGGCAGGCAACGACAGCCCCGACGGCGGCATCGGCCTCTATCGTGACCGCGACCCCGCCACTCACCCGAGTACCCTCGTCCAGCGGATCAACTACGACCGCGCGATCAACGGCCGCATCACGGTCTTCGGCCAGGGCGGCAACGACGCCTTCTACGTCGACGACACGCAGGCGACGATGACCCTGGACGGCGGCGCCGGCAACGACACGTTCCAGATCGGTCAGATCTTCGGCACGCAGCGCGACAGCCAGGCGGCGCCCGACGGCGGCGCTCTGCTGCCGGCCGACACGTTCCCGGCACTGGTTGCGACCACGCGCGGCTGGCTGAGCCCCGGCACCCACGCGCCGCTGCTCGCCACCGGCGGCACCGGCAACGACCGGTTCACGGTCTACTCGAACCAGGCCGAGGTGCAGCTCAACGGCGACGACGACAACGACATCTTCATCGTCCGCGCCTTCGCGATCGCCGCGGTCTGCGACACCAACGCCGACAGCATCGCCGGCTGCGGCCTCGATGACGTCGACTACCGTCCTGCGAACGGCGACTTCCCGACGACGGCGCCGTTCGGCACCTGCGTGATCGGCACCTACACGACCCGCGGTGGGGTGACCGTCCCGAACTACAGCCGCACCGACAACAACGGCGACGGCACATGCAACAACGCCGACTCGCACATGACCTTCACCCACCTGCCCGGCTCCAATGTCGACCTCGACAACACGAAGTGGCAGGACGACGTCATCCCGCTCGACGCGAACGGCGTCGCGGTCCCGGTCATCGGCCTCGGCTTCTCGACGGCTCGACCGCTCGACATCCGCGCCGGCGGCGGCGAAGACGAAGTGCAGTACAACGTCAACGCACCGGTGAACGTCGACGGCGGGACCGGCTTCGACAAGCTCGTCGTTCTGGGCACCGAGTTCGCCGACGACTTCGCGATCACCGACAAGGCGGTCTACGGCGGGGGACTCAACGTCAAGTACACGACGATCGAGGTGCTCGAGATCGACGGACTCGAGGGCGACGACGAGTTCTTCGTCCTATCGACGGCCTTCGGCGTGGCCTACCGGGTCATCGGCGGCCTCGGGTCCGACCGCATCAACGTCGGCGGCGACGTCACCGCCGACATCGTGACACGCGAGCTCGAAGGCCTCTCCGGTGCCGTCGACCACATCGTGACGTCGGGCACCGACGCCGGCTACAACGGGCTGCCGACCGATGGCATGCCGTACAACGTCGCGACCGGCACGCAGGGCAATGTCGTGATCCGTGAGGCCATTGGCGGCACGGTGGTGCGTGAGGGCGGCGGCTCGACGATCGGGACCATCGCGTCCTACGCGGTCTCCCTCGCCGTCATGCCGTCTGCGAACGTCTACGTCACGGTTTCGGCCGCGTGGTCGCCGTCGCAGGAGGCGAACGGCACACTCCAGAACCCTGCTCCGCTTCCCAACGGCATCGGCGACACCGTGCTGCTGTGCGTGGGCGCGACCGCGGCGCAGTGCGACGAACTCAACGAGTTCAAGCGCGGTCACGTCGTCAACGGGCAGTGGGTGTACGAGGACGGAAGGGCCGTCGTCCTCACCTTCCTCGCGGGTTCGGCCGCCGGCGTCGAACAGCGCGTGTACCTCTGGGCCGTCGACGACCCCCGGGCTGAGGGCGACCGCATCGTCGTCATCCAGCACTCGGTGATGTCGGCCGATCAGCGGTTCAACGGCGTCGCCGTGCGCCAGGTCAACGCGACCGTGTACGACAACGACACGCCGGGTGTCTACGCCATCCCGGTCACGCCCGGTGGCACCGTCCTTGACGGGCGCACCCTGGTGATCGAAGGAGCGCCGGGCGTCGAGCGCACCGACGACATCCTGCTGTCGCTCGCGAAGGCACCGGCCGGCACCGCGGTGTCGGACCGCGTCTGGGTCAAGATCTCGATGGATGCCGACAGCCAGCGCCTCATCACGCTCGACTTCAGCGGCATCCCGTCGCCCGTCGTCGACCCGCGCTGGGTGAAGACGACCGACAGCACCGGCACCTGGTACTCGATCTGGTTCGATGCGAGCAACTGGGACATCCCGGTCCGCATCAAGGTGCACGCGCGCGTCAACGACGACCCGGGCGACCCGACGACGGCGGTCATCAACTACACGCTCGACACGACCCGCACCGCGACGGCCACCGCGAACGCCTATCCGTTCCCGAACCTGCGCAGCGGCCAGCAGCGCACCGATGTGCTCGTCTACGACGACGAGACCCCGAACGTCGTCTCGATCCCGACCGGCACCGACACGGTCCTGGCGCCGTGCGGCAACCCCGCCACGTGCAACGACAGCTACACGATCCGCCTGACGATGGCCCCCAACGGCCAGGTGCAGATCGCGCTCGTGACCGACGGACTGGCCGATGTCGTCAAGGTCGGCATCGACACCGTCACCCCGACGAACTACGTGGTGATCGGCGGCGACGTCCCGAGCCGCCGCTTCCTGGGCAACCTCACGATCAACGGACTCCTCCTCACCCGGGCGAACGGCAGCGATCTCGGCAGCTTCATCGACGAAGGCTTCCTCAAGGATCAGCGCATCACGATCTCGGCCTGCGGACCGACGATCTACACGATCGACTCGGTCACGGCATCCGCCATCACACTGAAGAGCGGCCAGCCGGCCTGCGCGCCCGCCACCATCACGGGCGCCAGGATCAACGTCCTCACCCGCGTCGGCACCTGGGACGGATCCGCCACGGTCGTGGCGGGCACCGCGACAGCCGGCTGGCGGCTCGTCCGCGACCCGGCCGCGGCGGGCAGCTCGTGGCTGGGCGACGGGTTCCTCGAGGGCCAGTGGGTCGAGATCTGCAAGGGCGGCACGTGCGTCCGGGCCAAGATCGCGGTCATCCGCGGCACCAACCTCGGCAAGGACAACATCCTCGAGCTGCGACTCGAGGCGGCAAGCGGCGACACACTCACGGCGCTCACGTCCGGCGCGGGCTTCACCGTCCGGCGCATCGCCGCGGTCGTCACGTTCAACGGCGACTGGGCGACCGAGAAGCCGATCGAGCTCAAGGCAGACACGTCCTACTCGCAGCCGCTGCAGCGCCAGGGCGTCAAGATCTTCCCGGCGAACACGCACCTGCTCTCTCGCCTGCGCGGTCCGCTGGCCGTCGAGGGTGGCGTGACCGGCGCCGACCGTTCGCTCGAGCTCGGACTCAAGCTCCCCGGTGAGCAGGACGGCCCGCTGTTCGCGATCGCCACTCAGGCGCCGGAGTCGAAGCAGATCGACATCCTCACCGTCTACAACGACTCGAGCGTCGCCCACGGCGTCGGGGTGATGACCAAGACGGGCCTCACGGGCTTCGGCATGGCCAAGGACCTCGACTTCCTCGTCGGGACGGGCGAGACCTACGGTGAGGCGACGAACGCGGGCCACATCACCTTCGCCGGCGGGATCAGCTTCGGCAGCATCCAGTTCGTCGACGGCACGTACCTCGCCGACTCGGCGAAGTCCACGATCGAGGTCGTGAACGTGCTGCTCGGCTCGGGCAACGATCGCCTGGACATCCAGGGCACTCTGCAGCCGGACGTGCCGGTCAAGCTCACGGGAACCGTGACACTCTCGACCGCCGCGACCTACCCCGGGTTCGGGGCGCCGCCGGCCGGAAGCTTCCAGCTCACGCGCGGCGCGCCGTTCGACTGGAAGGCGCAGGGCTTCCTGATCGGCCAGACGGTGACGATCGGCAACCAGCCCGATCGGCAGTTCAAGGTCGTGGGATTCGCCGACTCGTTCCCGGGCGACACGACCGACAACACGGTCATGTACCTGCAGCTGCTCAGCGGAGGGGCGCCGACCACTGTGCTGCCGGCGACGTCGTCGACGACCGTGATCGCCAGCGACGTCCCCGTGACCTTCACCGGAACGATCACAGTCGCACCGAACAGCGCGGGCGATGGCGGCACGATCAGCCGGTCCGGCAGCAGCTGGGCCGCAGATGGATTCGTCGTCGGCCAGCTCGTGCGGATCCAAAACGTCGTCGGCCAGTGGCGGATCGTCGCCGTGACCGACACCGTGATCAGCGGTGTGCTCACGTCGGTGCTCACCCTCACCCGCGGCGACCTCATGACCGGCGCGATGGGCGGAGCCCGCACGGTCTTCGTGCCGGGACCGCAGGGCGGCCTCACCACCGTCCACGGCGGCGGCAACTCGCCGATCCGCAACGACTTCCAGATGATCGTCGCACTGTCGCCGGCCGGAGCCCCTTCCGGAACGGCGCTGGGCGTGACCCGTCTCGACGGCCTGTCGTGGGCGTACACGAACGGCTACGCGGGCAGCGGATACGTCACCGGCAACCCGTACGGCACCGCGTACCAGCACATCCAGCTCGCCGGCGAGACCTACACGCGCCTCATCCTGGGCTTCGGCAACCTCGACTGCACCGGTCTCGTCACCGACCCGTTCCCGGGCTGCGGCGCCGGTTCGATCATGTACCTGAGTGCACCGATCCTGCCCACCCCGGCCTCCCCGGCCGGCACGGTGCTCACAGYGGGCACGAAGAACGTCTCGGTGCAGGTCGTCGAGCCGCTCAAGATCGAAGTCACCGGGCAGTTCCAGATCAAGTTCGACCGGCTCGTCGGCGCTGCCGGCGCATTCGCCGGATTCCGGGCCGGCATGCAGGTCCGCGTGAGTGGCCTGCCCGGCGTCTACACCGTCGCCTCGGTCACCGCTACCGAGCTCATCTTCACCAACACGGCCCTGCAGCCGACCGTCAAGCTCGTGGGCGACGTCGCAACCTGGTTCACCACGTTCGTGACGATCACGGGGTACGAAGACGCCAAGAGCGGCGGCCAGCGGATGGGCGGCGACATCCTCACCGTCTGCAACCTCGCCTCGCCGATCGATCCGGCCGACCCCAACCGGGCACGCACCGTCGCCTGCGACCAGGCGAACACCGCGGGTCCGAACTCGCCGCTCGTCGTCTACGGCGACACGTCGCAGGACGGCGTCTGGTACTCGGGTCGTCCGGGCGACGTGCTCGGCATGGAGTTCGGCCCGAAGCCGTTCGACCCGTTCACATACATCCCCGACGCGGGCAACGAAGACGACGAGTGGCTGTTCGGCCTCGCCGACCCGTTCGACAACCCCGGCAACGACATCATCGACGCGAGCGGCCTGTTCTCGAACATCGTGTGCAACACGACCTGCAGCAACCTCCCGACGGTCGGCATCACGGCCTACGGCGGCCTCGGTGACGACCTCATCATCGGCAGCCAGGCGGGCGACCACCTCGCCGGCGGCTCGGGCGACGACGAGATCCGCGGCATGCGCGGAGTCGACCACATCTACGGCGACGCGGGCATCAACGTCGATATCTTCACCCGCGCGCTCGACATCGCCGTGACCGACCGGTCGCCGCGACCGAGCGTGACCGGCGCCGGGTACATCAACAACGGCACGACGATCCAGCCCTACGGATCGCCGGTTCGCGACGAGCTGCTCGTCGCCGGCCGCGACCTTCTCTGGGGCGAGGACGACCCGGCGCGCGGCGCAACGGTGCCGACCGGCCCCGAGACCGCCTTCGACGACATCATCTTCGGCGACTACGGCGTCGTGATCCAGGACGGCCCGAACGCCTGGAACACCGCCGACACGAACCTTCCCGACATCCGCCTGCAGAAGATCCAGACCACCGCGATCTCGACGATCGTCTCGATCGAGAGCCGCAACATCCAGCGCGGAGCGGATGACGCGATCTTCGGCGGGCTGGGCCGCGACGTGCTCGTCGGCGGGGCAGGCAGTGACCTCGTGGATGGCGATGCCGCCGACGACATCGTGTTCGGCGACAACGTCCTGTTCGGCCGGACGCCGGGCTACTGGGAGAGCGGACGCTTCCAGACGCTCTGCGGCACGCTGCTGTACAGCCGCAGCGACATCATCGATCCTGCGAACCTCTGCCCGATCGCCGGTTCGACCCCGCTGCACCCGGTGCCGACCGCCGACAGCTCGGGTGAACTTCTCACCGACGGCATCGAGCGTCCCTACCGCGATCCCGATGGGGCACCGTGGTGGGCCGAGTACAACGTCAACGAACTGTGGCACACGTACGCGATCGACCACGGCGACGTCGGTGCGGGCAGCTTCGGCAACGACCACCTGCTCGGCGGCGCCGCGAATGACCTGATCTTCGGCCAGGTCGGCAACGACGTGCTCGAGGGCGACGGCGACGRCGAGCGTGCGTTCGCTCGGGCGACCGACGAGGATCGCAACGGCCTGCAGAAGACCACCATTCACACGGGGGCGAGCCGTACGCCGACCGGATGCGTCGGACCTGCCGGCGCAGTCGTGTGCGACTTCACCGGCACACTCGTGGTCGTCGCCTCGCTCGAGGCCGCCACCGACGGTCAGGACTACCTCGAGGGCGGCTCGGGCAACGACCGCATCTTCGGCGGACTTGGCCAGGACGACATCGTCGGCGGCTCGAGCGACTTCTTCAGCCTGACGAACGCGGCGCAGCGCCCCGACGGCCTCGCCGACCCGGGCGACTGGTACGGCGTGCGCGACGACCGCGGTGCGGACATCATCTTCGGCGGCTCGGGTACGCGCATCGGCATCAACGACCAGACACGTGGCGTCGCGGGCACCATCGCCGCGCCGGGTGGGGTACTGGTGGATTCGACGCTCCCGCAGGACATGGACGCGCGCGACGCCGACACGATCGTCGGTGACAACGGCCGGATCATCCGCATCGTGGGCATCAGCGGCAGCGACGTCAATGGCAACGGGAACAAGGGCTCGACGGGTGTGCCGCCCCTGTTCGACGCGACTCAGCCGGTCACGTACCCGAACTACCTGACCTTCAACTACGACACCTTCAGCGGGCTCGCGGCCGGGTTGACGATCGTGGCGGGCACGCAGCGTCTCGTCGTCCGCGGTGTGCACCTGCTCGATTACACGGTCGGAGGGCCGGACTTCAAGCCGGAGAACTTCGGGTTCCCGGTCGGCGCCAACTGCCCCGACCCCAATGGTTCGCCGACCCAGCCGACGTGCTCGAACGTGCTGGACACGACGCAGGGCTCCTGGAAGACGACGCAGATCGGCGGTCGTGACGAGGTCCACGGCGAGACCGGCGACGACACCGTTTACGGCGGCGCCGACCACGACGTCATCTACGGCGACGCGCAGAACGACGACATCATCGGCGGCTGGGGCAACGATTGGATCTCGGGCGGCACCGGAGCCGACGGCATCCTGGGCGACGACGGCCGGATCTTCACCAGCCGAAACACCGGATGCCTCGCGTCCTCGACGACCGTCTGTCAGGAGCTCGCTGAGCCCCTGTTCGGGATCAAGAGCTTCCGCAGGCTCGACCCAGACACGAAGACCAGCCAGGGCGACGTCCTCAACGAGTTCATCTACACGCCCGGCCAGGTGCAGACGGCGACCATCAACATCGCCAACGAGCTCGTGAAGGCCGTCGACCTCACCGTCTACAACCTCGGCCCCAACGAGAACATCAGCCAGAACAAGGTCGTCGACGCCCCGATGTACGACGCCAACAACAGCGACGACATCATCTTCGGCGGCTGGGGATCGGACTGGATCCACGGCGGCGCGGGCGACGACGCGATCAGCGGCGCCGAGGCGATCGGCACCGACCCCGACGACACCCGGGGCTGGGGCGGGCTGGACGGACCGAAGGTCGCCGATTCCGGCTACAACCAGCACTTCGACGGCTCCGGCAACCTGAGCGGCCTCGAGTACATCGACTTCGCCCACCCGTGGAACCCCGGAGACGTGCTGCACTTCGGCGCCGACACCAACGCGTGGCACTCCAACCACCACAACGCGCTGCGACTGGGTGAGTTCCTCCTCTACGACGAGTACGACCCGCGGCGTGAGATCCGCTTCAATGCGGCCGGCCAGACGTGGGGCTGCACGTCCTACACCCCGAGCGGGCACACCTGCACCGGCAGCCCGGCGTCGAGCCTCTTCCCGAACCAGTTCTTCCTCAACAACGAGGACCTGTTCGGCAACTACGTGGCGGCACCCGGCGCGTGCGTCGCCGTCGACAACCAGGGAAACTGCACCGCGACCAAGCTCAACCAGCCCACGGACGGCAGCGACGTCATCTTCGGCGACCTCGGCAACGACTGGCTCGTCGGCGGCACCGGACAGGACACGCTGTGGGGCGGCTGGGGCAACGATCTCAACAATGCTGACGACGATCTGCACTCCGGATGCGTGACGGCCCAGCCGAACGGCACCTGCACGCAGACGGGCGACACGTACCTCAACGACACCCCCGATGGCGTCAACTCGAGCTTCCAGGACCGCGTCTACGGCGGCGCGGGCGTCGACATCCTGATCGGCAACACGGGCGGCGACCGGCTGATCGACTGGGTCGGGGAGTACAACAGCTACCTCGTTCCGTTCGCGCCGTTCGGCATCGCGACAGTGAGCCGCCAGAACGAGCCGCAGCTGCCGGAGTTCCTGTACGCGCTGAGCCGCAGCCAGGGCGTCGACATGACCCGCTCGAGCGATGGCGAGGGCAACCCCCAGCGCAACGGCGAGCCGTACGGCGAGCTGGGCCTGATCCGCCAGGAGGACCACGGCCTGTGGCAGACGCAGACCGGCGGCCCGACCGACCCGCAGGCCGGCAACATCCCGGGCGGTCGGCGCGACACGCTGAGGGGATCGGACTTCAACGACGGGACGATGCAGGGCTTCGCCACGGACTCCGGGGCGTTCACGATCACCCAGGGCATCCTGCAGGTGACGGCGACCGACACCTCCGGTGATGCGGTTGCGGTCTGGTACTCGGACGCCTACAAGACCGTCTACTTCGAGCTTGCCGCCAAGATCTCGATGGACAAGCCGACGGGCGGCTGGAAGGCCAACGCGTACGTCATCTTCGACTACTTCAGCCCGACGGACTTCAAGTTCGCCGGCGTCGACCAGTCCACGAACAAGATGGTCATCGGCTACCGGGACGCGAGCGGCTGGCACACCGTCGCTCAGGGCACCGTGCCCGGCGGTGTGAAGGCCGGGACCTACTACAACCTCAACGTCGTCGTGAACGGCCTGGTCGTCACCGTGACGATCGACGGAAAGAACGCCTTCTCGTACACGTTCCTGCCACGGATCATCGGCGGTGACCAGGTCGCGCTCAACAAGGGTCTCGTCGGCTTCGGATCCAACGGCGCCCACGGTCTGTTCGACAACATCGCCCTCACCGTCATCTCGCCGGCGATCACCCTCGACAGCACCGAGTACTTCGAGGGCACCGACAACGCCACCAAGACGCCGCAGACCGGCACATGGACCCAGGCCGGCGGTCGCTATGAAGGCACCGCGACCGGGGGGTCGGCATCCGCTCTCCTCGGCGTCGCCACCAGCGTCAAGGGCGTCACCAAGGTGCCCACCTTCGACCCGCTCACCTACATCGAGCTCGAGACGACCTTCAAGGCGATCGGCACGACCGGGTTCATGTTCGACTGGTACTCCAGCACCGACTACAAGTTCGTCGCGATGGATACCGCGGGCCAGCGCATCGTCGTCGGCCACGTCATCGGTGCCGGCCGGGTCATCGACTATGCGATCGCCCGCACCTTCACCGCCGGTGCCGACTACCTGCTCAACATCGTCCTGAAGGCGAACGTCGTCACCGTCACCTTCGCCGGGCAGGTGCTCGCGTCGATCACCTTCAACGCACCGCTCGGCGATGGCAGACAGGGAGTGTTCGGCCTGGGCACTGGCACGGTCGTGTCGATCGCCGACTACCACCTGAAGACGGATGCCGCGGCCTACGGCGGCGCGCCGCCACCGCCGCAGACCGTCTCGATCGCGGACGTCTCCGTGGCCGAGGGAGCTTCAGGCACGACCAAGACCGTGACTGTCACGGTGACCCGATCGTCGTCGGTGGGTGCGCTTGCGATCAACTGGGCCGTCGACCCCGGTGGCACCGCGACCGCGGGCAGCGACTACACCGGAGCGAGCTCAGGCGTGGTCAACTTCGCGGACGGCCAGACCACCGCGACGATCACCTACACGATCGTGGGCGACAGCCTGAGCGATCCGAACGAGTTCTTCATCGTGCGGCTCACGCCGAACGCTGCGGCGAACCTGAAGAAGTCCAGCGGCAAAGTCACCATCACGTAGCAGCCGCGCGGAGGCCTGGGGGTCGACGTCGCGCGGGTCAGAGCATTGGGGAGCTCTGACCCGCGCGGCGGCCCGGCGTCACGCGACGTCGATCACGCGGTGGCGGGCGACGACGTCAGCAGCGATCGTGCCGAGACCGTCCGGCGACGGACGACCGCGAGGATCGTCGCGCCGAACGCCAGGAGCGTCCAGATCGCGAGGCCGGCAAGGGCCGCGCCGACTCCGGATGTCGAGGTCAGCGCTGCGAGCATGCCGTTGTAGGCGGGCGCGGTCGGCATCAGCGAGGCGACGGATGCGAGCACCCCGGGCACCGTCGAGACCACGCCGGTGGCGATGGTCAGTGCGCCGACGAGCGCCGAGATCCACCGGCCCGCGCCGCTGAACACGGCCACGAGCGCCTGGTTCACCGCGGCGAAGGCGACGCCGGCCGCGACGCAGAGCCCCGCGAACAGCGACCACTGCGACCAGTCGTACGAGGCGGCGAGCTGCACGATGCCTGCGACCATCAGCCCCTGCAGGGCGCCGAGCGCGGCGGCGGGGAGGAAGGCGCGGAAGGCGAGCAGCGCCGACGGCCGGCGCGAGGCCAGCGACCGGCGGCTGACCGCCTGCAGGGCGACGAAGGTCGCCAGGCCGCCGAACCACAGCGCCGCGGTCACCAGCAGCGGGATCGCCGAAGCTCCGAACAGGCTCGTGCCCGCGCCCTTGGCGACGACCGGGTTGGAGACGACGTCCGCGAGGTCGGCCGCTTCGGTGTCGGTGTAGGTGGGGATCTTCTCGGTCGCGGTCTCGAGTCCGGTGGCGAGCTGGTCGGTGCCCGAGGCGAGCTGGGCTACTCCGTCGGCGAGGCTCTGCGCGCCGGTGGCGAGCTGATCGCCGCCGCTCGAGAGCTGCGACGCGCCGCTCGCGAGCTGGCGTGCGCCGTCCGCGGACTGCGTCGTACCGGCCGCCAGCTTGTCGAGGCCGCTCGCGAGTCCGCGCGCGCCGTCTGCGGCATCCGTCAGTCCGCTGCTGGTCTGCGAGGTGAGCGTGCCGATGCCGGCTGCCGTGGGGGCGGCGTAGCCGCTGGCCGTGCCGGCGCTCACGGCCGCCGCGCCGGCGTCCTGCGCGGCAGCTCCGGCATCCGCCGCGAGGGTCTGTGCGCTCTTGAGTGCAGCGGTCACGCGCGTGCAGTAGTCCACCGACGCGCCCGATGCCGCGCAGTCGGCGTCGAGACCGCCCAGGGTCGTGGCGAGGGCTCCGGCGGACTGCGCGACGCCGCCCACCTTCCCGGCGAGGGCGGCGGTCTGGTCGGCGGCGGTCTTCGCATACTGGGCAGTCGCCTGGGCGGCGCCATTCAGCTCGGGGCTCTGCACCTTCGTGGCAGCGCCATCGAGCCCGGCGGCCAGGTCGGTCGCACCGTTCGAGGCGAGGCCGATGCCCGAGGCGATCTGGTCGAGGCCGCCGGCGAGCGCGGTGGCTCCCGACGAGATGCCGCCCGCACCGGCGGCGAGCTGCGTGACGCCGCCGGGCAGCTG
>NZ_JBFUFC010000021.1:0-32308 GCF_056403635.1 Microbacterium sp. P2_F9
GTCTTGTCCCGCGCGGCCCGCAGCAGCGCCGGGGTGTCGGCGCAGTCCGGCGCGATCGCGTTCTCGACGTCGGCGAGCTCGCCCGCCGCCGAGACGAAGATCGCCTCGTCGAAGAGCTCGAGCAGGCGCTCGCGCAGGGCCGGCTCGAACTCGGTGAGCGACACCTGTCGCAGCGCCTCGTGCAGGAGCAGGTCACCGCCGAGGATCGCCGCGGCGTCGCCGAGCAGTCGGGCGCCCGCGGCACCGGCGCCCTGCCCGCKGGCGCGTGCTCGGAATTCGCCGGAGATGTTCGGGATGCCTCGGCGCATGGTGTCTCGGTCGATCACGTCGTCGTGCACGACGAACGCGGTATGCAGGAGTTCGAAGGCCGCCGCGACGGAGTAGAGCCCGGGCGGGGCCTCGGTCTGGTCGGCGAAGGCGTGGAAGGCCCGGATCACCAGGGCGGGGCGGAACCGCTTGCCCCCGGCGCCGGCGCGTGCGATCGCATCGCCGAGCACTTCGATCCCGCCGCCGAGGGCCATCGCCCGCAGCCGAACACGTTCGAGCGCGGCATCGATCGGCTCGTCGAGGAGTGTCGAGACAGCCGATGAGGGCCGTACGGCCTGGATGGTCATGAGGCTCGTCGCTGGGACTCGCGCACCGAGTCTCCGAACAGGTGGAGCTGCTTGGCCTGCAGCACCAGCCAGGGGCTGAACGCCCACGGCGTCGCGGCGAGGGAGGCGGCCAGATCCTCCGGATCGACCCACCGGGATTCGACGACCTCGAGCGGGTTCAGCTGCGGCTCGTGGTGCGTGCGCGCCGTGTAGACCGGGCAGAGCTCGTGCTCGACGATTCCCGTCGAGTCGATTGCGCGGTATCGGAACAGCGGGAGCGCGAGCTCCACCTCGTCGAGCCTGATGCCGAGCTCGTACTCCGCGCGGCGATGCACCGCGGCGAGCACCGGCTCGGCCGGGCGGGGGTGGCCGCAGAAGGAGTTGCTCCAGACCCCCGGCCACGTCGTCTTGCCGAGGGCACGACGCGTGACGAGCACCTGCCCGGCACGGTTGATGACGTGACACGAGAAGGCGAGGTGCAGGGCGGTCTCGGTGCCGTGCACGCTGCTTTTGAGGGCCGTTCCGACTTCCCTGCCGTCGTCGTCGAGCAGGACGACATGGTCTGTATCCATCATGGGCTCTTCCATTTCGCTAGTTTAGCTAGCATTCTTGTTTTCGACGATGATACAAGGAGAAAGAACGAGGTGTCGATGGCGGATCGCTTTGTCCCGCATACGGAACGAGAGTACGCGGTGATGCAACTCCTCACCGAGATCCGGGCGCTCAGTGACGCCATGGAGCGCATGCACAGCGGCATGAAGGGCGACATGGACATGAATGCCACGGATGTCGCGGCGCTGCGCATGCTGATCATGCACGAGCATCGCGGCAACGCGGTCAGTCCGCACGATCTCGCGGAGCATCTGCGGATCTCCACCGCATCGACGACGAAGCTGCTCGACCGCCTGACCGCCTCAGGGCACGTCCAGCGGCACCCCCACCCGCACGATCGGAGGGCGCGGATCGTCGTGCTCACGGATGAGTCGAGAGAAGCCTTCTACCGGCACTTCGGTGAGCGGCTGCGCGCGATGCGCGGCGCTGCAGAGCCGTATTCGGACGCCGAACTGCACGTGATCACGCGGTTTCTGGGCGATCTGAGCGACGCGCTCGACCCGCACTGAGACCGACCGTGGCCGGGCAAATGAAGAAGGCGCCCCCTGTCGGGGACGCCTTCTTCATTTMGTTGCGGGGACAGGATTTGAACCTGCGACCTCTGGGTTATGAGCCCAGCGAGCTACCGAGCTGCTCCACCCCGCGTCACAAGTAAAAGCCTAACACGCTCTCCGGAGGGTCACGAACCGAGGCGACGAGGTTGCCCGTCGGACTGGGCGAGCGCAAGGATGGACCATGCCCTCGGACCGCGACACCGATCCTCGTGACGACCGCACGGACGGTCGCGACGAGACCCCGGCGGAGCGCGCCGACCGCAACTGGATCGAGGTGCTGCAGGAGCTGCGGGTGCTGCAGACCGGCACGCAGATCCTCACCGGCTTCCTGCTCGCGCTCGCGTTCCAGCCGGCGTTCGCCGACCTGAACGACGGACAGCGGACCCTCTATCTCACCCTTGTCGTGCTGTCGGCGGTGAGCGCCATCGTCGCGCTCGCGCCCGTAGCCCTGCATCGGGTCGTCTTCCGGCACGGGATGAAGCCCGAAGTGGTCGAGTACGGCCACGCGGCGCTGATCACCGCGCTCGTGACGGTCGCGGTGCTCCTGGTCGGTGTCGTGGCGTTCGTGTTCGATGTCGTGGTCGGCGTCTCGGCGGCCTGGGTGGCGGCCGCCGCCCTCGGGATGCTCCTCGTCGTGCTGTGGATCGTGGCGCCGTTCGTCATGCGCCGGCGGCGCATCGCTCGGGAGCCGCGTTGACCTCCGTTGCGGTTGCCGTCGCACAGTTCGCGCCGACCGCAGACGAGGCGGCCAATCTCGCGGCCATGACGGCACTCGTCGAGACGGCGGCAGGGCGCGGTGCGCAGGTCGTGGTGTTCCCGGAGTACTCCAGCTACTTCATCGACCCGTTCGACTCGTCGCTCCTCGAGCACGCACAGCCGATCGACGGACCTTTCACCGCCGCGCTGATCGCGCTCGCGTCCAGACTCGGCATCCACATCGTCGCAGGACTGCTCGAGGGCGCCGTCGACGAGCAGCACGTGCGCAATGCGGTAGTCGCGGTGAACGCGTCCGGCATCGTCGCCAGCTATCGCAARCTCCATCTCTACGATGCCTTCGGGCAGCGCGAGTCGGACTGGGTCGAGCCAGGGGAGCTCGGCACGCCCGAGACGTTCCAGGTCGGCGGGCTGAGCTTCGGKCTGATGACCTGCTACGACGTGCGCTTCCCCGAGGTCGGGAGACTGCTCGCGGATGCGGGGGCGGATGTCTTCCTGGTGCCGGCCGAGTGGGTGCGCGGGCCCCTCAAGGAGCACCACTGGCGCACGCTGCTGCACGCCCGCGCCATCGAGAACACGGTCTTCGTCGCGGCGGCCGATCATCCGCCGCCGCTCGGGGTCGGAAACTCGATGATCGTGGATCCTCAGGGCATCGAGATCGCCGCGATCGGGACGGCGACCGACATCGCGATCGCGCACCTCGACGTCGAGTCGGTGGCGCGGGTGCGACGGGTCAATCCGTCGCTCGCGCTCCGGAGGCTCCGAGTCGTGCCGCGCTGAGCGATCAGCTGCGCAAGACGGCGAGACGGGATGCCGCATCTGCGAGCACCTCGACCCGCTTGCACGCCGCGAATCGCACGAAGGTCGCGTAGTCGTGGCGGCGGGCYGGGCTTGCGAAGGCGGTGAGCGGAATCGCCACCACGCCCGCCCGCGCCGGAAGCGCGCGACAGAAGTCCGCGGCATCCGTCGCTCCGAGCGGGGCGGCATCCGCCACCGTGAAATACGACCCGGCCGGCACGGACACCTCGAAGCCGGCGTCGCGGAGACCAGCACCCAGCAGGTCGCGCTTGCGGCGCAGAGTGTCTGCGATGCCCGCGAAATACTCGTCGGGCAGCCGCAGTCCGGCCGCGATCGCGGGCTGGAAGGGCGCGCCGTTGACGTAGGTCAACCACTGCTTGACGGCGAGCACGGCGTCGATCAGGTCGGCGGGCCCGGTCGCCCAGCCGATCTTCCAGCCGGTGGCCGAGAAGGTCTTTCCACCCGACGAGATCGACACCGTGCGCTCCCAGGCTCCCGGCTCGGTCACGAGCGGAACGTGCGGGGCGCCGAAGACGAGATGCTCGTAGACCTCATCGGTGACCAGGTACGCGTCATGCCGATGGGCGAGGGCGACGACCTCGGCGCGCACCTCGGCGGAGAACACCGCGCCGGTCGGATTGTGCGGATCGTTCACCAGGATCACCCGGGTGCGGTCGGTCACTGCGGCGCGCAGTTCATCGAGATCGGGCTGGAAGTCTGGCCAGCGCAGCGGCACGGTCACAAGGCGCGCGCCGGCGAGGGCCACCACCGCGGCGTAGGAGTCATAGAAGGGCTCGAACACCACGACTTCGTCCTCCGGGCCCGCCAGCAGCGCCATCAGGGTGGCCGCGAGCGCCTCGGTCGCGCCGGCGGTCACCAGCACCTCACCCTCGGGGTCGAGGCGAACGCCGTAGAACCGCTCCTGATGCTCCGCGATCGCGGCGAGGAGGTCGGGGATGCCCCGGCCGGGCGGATATTGGTTGATCCCGTGCGCGATCGCGGCGCGGGCAGCCTCGAGCACTTCAGGGGGACCGTCCTCGTCCGGAAACCCCTGTCCCAAATTGAGTGCCCCGGTGTGCGCCGCGAGGGCGCTCATCTCCGCGAAGATGGTAGGGCGGATGGATCCATCGGCCCCGACCAGTCCGGCACCTGCTGCCGTGCGTCGCCAGGCCCCGGCAATATCTCGCATCCGGCTCACGCTACTCGCATAGTCGAGTCCCATCGGGGCCATAAGAAATGCACAGCAACCGGGCGCACAGTGAGAACAGCTTGGACGAAGGAGCACCCACATGAGTGACACCACGGGCGACCGCCCCGCAGACCACACACCCGCAAACGCACCGGCAGGGCCGCCTGTGCCCCCTGCGCCGCAGCCCCCGCAGGCACCCCAGCCGCAGTGGGGCAGCGCGCCTCAGGTGCCGGTCCACTACCCGGGGTACCCGCAGCTACAGCAGCAGCCGCCGTACGGCGCGCCCCGCCCGCAGGGTTACGGCGCGCAGCCGCAGCCGGGGCAGCCCTATGCCTCCTCGTTCGGTCCTGCCGCCCAGGCGAACCAGACGCAGCCGACTCAGCCGATCACTGGTGCATCGGCGGCGCCCGCGGCGACGAAGCAGAAGTCGGGCGGCGGCGGGCGCATCGTCGGACTCATCGTCGCTGCCGCGATCGTGGGCGGCGCTGCCGGCCTCGGCGGTGCGTATGCCGGCGTCAACCTGTTCAGCCCGCTCGACCAGAACCCGGCCGTGGGACCTGCCACCGTCACCGTGAACGACACCACGTCCGTCAACCAGACCACCGCGATCGCGACGAAGGTGCTCCCGAGCGTCGTGACGATCGAGGCGAGCAGCGGCTCCGGCGGCGGCACGGGCTCGGGCGTGATCCTCAGCGAAGACGGCTACATCGCCACCAACACCCACGTCGTCACCCTGGACGGCGCCACCGCCGACGCGTCCATCCGGGTCACGACCTCGGATGGACGGGTCTACGACGCGAAGGTGGTCGGCACCGACCCGACCTACGACCTCGCCGTGATCAAGCTCACCGACGCGTCAGGGCTCACCCCGATCGACTTCGCCGACTCGTCGAAGCTCAACGTCGGTGACGGCGCTGTGGCTGTCGGCGCCCCGCTCGGCCTGTCGAACTCGGTCACCACCGGGATCGTCAGCGCGCTCAACCGGTCGATCGAGATCGCCTCCTCCGCTGCTCCCGATTCCGGCGACACCGAGGACAACGGCAACGGCCAGGACCAGCAGAACGGCCAGGAAGGCCCGTTCTACTTCGACTTCGGTCAGGGCGACGCCCCGCAGCAGGCGACCGAGACGATCAAGATCGCGGTCATCCAGACCGACGCCGCGATCAACCCTGGTAACTCGGGCGGCGCGCTCGTCGACTCCGAGGGCAAGCTGATCGGCATCAACGTCGCCATCGCGACGGCGGGTGGGGCCGGTGCGTCCGGCTCGATCGGCGTCGGCTTCTCCATCCCGTCCGACATCGCCAAGCGGGTGACGAGCGAGATCATCGCGAACGGCGAGGCGACGCACGGACTGCTCGGCGCGAGCGTGGTGGATGCCGCGTCGGTCGATGGTGCAACGACCACGGGCGCCTACATCAAGGAAGTGACCCCGGGTGGCGGCGCCGATGCCGGCGGTCTGCAGGCCGGCGACGTCGTGACGGAGTTCAACGGCGTGCCGGTGGCCAACGCCACCGACCTCACCGCGCAGGTCCGCGCGGCGGCCGGCGGCAGCGACGCGACAGTCACGTATGTCCGCGACGGCAAGACGCACACGGCCGATGTGACCCTGGGAACACTGGGCGAGTAGCCCTCCGCACTCAGGCCCAGGACGCCACCCCGCGATAGGCTCGCGGGGTGGCGTCCTTCTCCTTCGGCGCGGGCAATGCGGCGAAGCTGGCCCGCCTTCCCCTGTATGCCGCCGGGCGCATCGCCACCCTCCTCGTGCCTCGCACGAGCGACGAGTGGGTGTTCGGCTGCGCGGTGGGAATCGCCGACGGGGCGCTCGCGCTCTGGGACGTCGCCGCAGCCGACGGGCGCCCTGCCGTGTGGCTGGTCGGCTCCGGACAGGAGGCGACGGATGCCGCGGCCCGCGGCATCCCGAGCATCCCCAAGCACTCCCTGCGTGGCTTCTGGCGCACCGCGCGGGCGCGCGTCGTCGTGGTCACGCACGGGTTCGGGGACGTCAACCGCTACGCGGTATCCGGCGCCCTCGTGGTGCAGCTCTGGCACGGGATCCCACTCAAGCGGATCGGGCTCGATTCGCCCGAGACCACACGGCTCCCCGGGTTCGCCGCCCATGTGCCGGGAGCGCGACTGCTGCAAGCGCTCCTGGCGACGCTCTACCGTGGAGCCGCCCGGCGGATCGCGGTGCTGCCGGCCGCGTCGCACCTGGTGCGCGGACGGCTCGAATCGGCATTCGGTCTTCGCGACGCCCAGGTGCCTGTGACCGGTGAGCCGCGCGTCGACGTGCTGTCCCGTGGCACCGCAGCACAGCGACGCGCGGCCGCGCGCGAGCTGATCGAGGCGGCCGCCGGCCCGATCGACGACGGAACGCGCGCGATCCTCTACGCCCCGACCTGGCGCGACGGCGCTGCCGATCCCGCCGTGCCCACGACCGAAGAGTGGCGCGCGCTCATCGAGGTGCTCACGCGGCAGGATGCCGTCCTGCTGGTGCGTTCGCACCCACTGGGTGCGGGGGAGTACGTGCCGCCGACGCCGACCGAACGGGTCCGAAGCCTCGGCAGCGGCCTCGTCGCCGATGTGACGCCCCTGCTGCCGGGCCTGGATGCCCTGGTCACCGACTACTCATCGCTCGCCTTCGACGCCTCGCTCGTCCCGCTGCCCGTACTGTTCCTCGCACCGGATGTGGGGCCCTACGCCCACCGCCGCGGCTTCTACGGCACCTACGCCGACGTGGCCGGCGGTGACTGGTCGACCGGCTGGCGGCAGTGCACCGATCAGCTCGACGCGCTCTTGGGCGACGATGCGGCACGAGACGCGCTCCTCGACCGCTCGCGCGAGCTCGACGCGCGGGTGCACGCCTTCCGCGACGGCGGGAACACGCTCAGGGTGTACCGTGCCATCCTGGCCGGTCTGGGTGATCCCGCCGCCTCCGACGACCCCCTGGGGAGACACCGATGACCGACGCCCGGTTCACCACCGACGGCGGACCTACGCTCGTGCTGACCGGAGATGGACCCGCACCGACGGGCGTCTCGCTCGACGGGCCCCGTGCGCGGGTCGCCGGAACGGTCGAAGCCGCAGACGCCGGGTGGACCGTCCTGCTCCCGCTGCGGGCCTCTCGCTGGGGCGGACCGGAGCTCCCCCTGCCCGTCGGCGACTACGCACTGGTGATCGAGAGCGCGGCGGGCGAGGACGCGGCGATGCCGGCATCCGTCCCGCTCGTCCAACTCGGCACACTGCGTGCCGAGCTGGACAGCACGACCGTGCGCATCGGAGCGCCGATAGATCCGGCCTACGACTCGGGGGAGGGCCAGGACGCTCTGGAGCGCCGATACGCCACGCGGCCTGGAGGACTGGAGAATGCCGCGTTCTTCGAGAGCTTCTACGGCCGCAATGCGAGCTGCAACCCGCTCGCGATCGACCGGGAGCTCGCGCGACGCGCGCCACAGGTGACGCGCTACTGGAGTGTCGTCGATCTGTCGGTGCAGGTCCCGGAGGGCGCGGTCGCGGTCGTCGAGGGCACTCCGGAGTGGTGGCGGGCCCGAGGATCTGCGCGCCTGCTCGTCGTCAACGACTGGCTGCGGCGGCGGTTCGCGCGGCGTCCGGGGCAGATCGTGCTGCAGACCTGGCATGGCACCCCGCTCAAGCGCCTCGCCCTGCATCGGCCCGGCTTCGATCCGCGCCGAATGGCCGCCGTCGCCCGTGAGTCGCGGCGCTGGAACGTGCTGCTCGCCCAGAACCCCTACGCCGCGCGCATCCTCGGCAAGGCCTACGCGTTCCTCATGCGACCCGTGTGGGTCGAGGGGTATCCGCGCAACGACATCCTGACCACCGGCGATGGAGCTTCGATCCGCGCCGCGCTCGGCATCCGGCCCGAGGAGCGAGCCCTGCTCTACGCGCCCACGTGGCGCGATGATCGGCAGGAGATGGTCGACTTCGTCGATCCGGCGGCCCTCGCCGCGGAAGCGGACGCGGTGATCCTCGTGCGCGGGCACTCCCGCACCCTGCAGCCCGGCCGGGATGTCGCGGGGCCGCGTGTGATCGACGTCACCGGCTATCCCGACACGTCCCAGCTGCTTCTCGCCGCCGACGGGCTCATCACCGACTATTCGTCGGTCATGTTCGATTTCAGCGTGACCGGCAAGCCGATGTACTTCCTCGTGCCGGACATCGAGCACTACCGCGGCGAGCTGCGCGGCTTCTACTTCGATCTCGCGGCACACGCGCCAGGGCCGGTCGTGCGCACGCAGGACGAGCTCGTCGACGCGCTGCGCACCGCCGATCCCGCCGACCACGCGGAGAAGTACGCGCAGTGGCGGCAGAAGTTCAACGCACGCGACGACGGCCATGCCGCCGAGCGGGTCGTCGCGCGGATCCTCGACCAGGGCTACGTCACACGCTGACGAGCCTCGCCGTCAAGGCAGCGGTGTGTTGCGATCGCCGAGCCGCGAGGTGTCGACGGTGTCGTGTGCGCCGCGGAGGACGCCCGCGATGAAGCCGGCGCCCCACGAGAGGTGCATGGTGGGCAGCACGGCGGCGGTCCACAGCTTGTCGCGCCATCCTTCCCCGCCGCCCGAGCCGATCGACCACGCCGCGATGAGCAGGGCGTAGGCGATGACCGGCAGATAGACGACGGATGCCAGCACCGCCCACCATCCGGTCAGCAGCCCGGTCAGCTGCAGAATTCCGACGAGCACGCTCAGGCCCAACGCGACCACGAGGGCGGGCGGAGCGAAGAAGCGCAGCGAGTTGCCTCGACCGAAGCGGCGGACGAGCTCGCCCCGCCAGCGTCCGGTCGCGCGGAACTGGCGCGCCAGGCGCCGCCAGCTCTCTCTCGGCCAATAGGTCACCGACAGCGAGGGATCGAACCAGACCCGGTAGCCGGCCCGCCGGATGCGGAGGTTCAGCTCCCAATCCTCCCCGCGGCGGATCGACTCGTCGAACAGGCCCACCTCCTCGAGGACCGCTCGACGGGTCACGCCCAGGTAGGCAGACTCCGCCTCGCCCTCCTTGGTGCCGCCGTGATAGGCCCCGCCGCCGAGTCCGACCGGCGAGTTGTACGCCCGTGCGACGGCGCGCTGGAACGGGGTGCGGCCGTCGGCGCGCATGACGCCTCCGACGTTCGCGGCCCGCACCCGGTTCAGGGTCTCGAGGGCCCGGCTGGTGTAGCCGGTCGGCAGCTCGGAGTGCGCGTCCACCCGGACCACCGTCGGATAGCGGCCCGCACGGATGGCGAGGTTGAGGCCGATCGGAATGTCCGCGGCCGGGTTCTCGACCAGCACGATGCGAGGGTCGGCGGCGGCGAGCTCAGCGGCGAGCTCGTTGGTGCCATCGCTCGACGGCGCGAGCGCCAGGATCAGCTCCATCGGGCCGACGACGTCCTGTGCGAGCACCGTGGCGACGGCGCGCTCGAGGTAGGTGCGCTCATTGAGCACCGGCATCACGAACGTGACGCCCGAGCCGGGGGGTACGACCGGCGCCTCACTGCGCACCGGATGGTCGGGATTCACCCGTCGATCATGACACGAGAGGTCCTCGGTAGGCTGACACGGTGGGACTGGTCTCGGACGGGCGCAAGGCGCTGGCATTGGTGCGCAGGGCTCTGACGAACCGCACCGCGGTCGGCGACGTGCGGCGCACGCTCCAGCTGCGGTCGCCGCATCCGGAGAATCATTATCGCGTCGCCGTGTACTTCGCCGACGGCGCGGTGAACATGTACCAGATCCGGCAGTGGTACAAGCCGCTCGCCGAGCTGGCCAAGCAGTGGCCCGTGGTGGTGCTCAGCCGGTCGCCCACCGGAGCTCAGGCGCTGCTGGCCGAGGATGGTCCGCCCGTGGCCTTCGTGCCCACCGTCCGCGACCTCGAGCAATTCATCGCGACGCAGGACATCCGGGTCGTGCTGTACGTCAACCAGAACACCCGCAACTTCCAGATGTTCCGCTACGGCCGGYGCTGGCATGTCTTCATCAACCACGGCGAGTCCGACAAGATGTACATGACCACCAGCCAGTACAAGGCGTACGACTACGCCTTCATCGCCGGCGAAGCGGCTCGCGAGCGACTGTCCCGGGTGCTTTGGGATTACGACCTCGACGCCCGCACGATCCAGATCGGCCGGCCGCAGGCGGATCACTACTACGGCGCGCTGCCCTACACGCCCGACGACCGCACCGTCATCCTCTACGCGCCGACCTGGGAGGGCGATCGCCCATCTGCCCACTACGGCTCGATCGCGAGCCACGGCGAGGCGATCGTGCAGGCGCTGCTTCAGACCGGACATCACCGGGTGATCTACCGCCCGCATCCCCGGTCCGGTGTGGTCAACGGCGAGTACGGCGCAGCGAACCGGCGCATCATCGCCGCCATCGCCGCCGCGAATCGGGCCGATCGGCACGCTCAGCACGTCTTCGACGACGGCCCGCAGCTCGGGTGGCAGCTGGCTGCCGCCGACGTCGCCATCGTCGACATCTCCGCCATGGTCTACGACCGGCTGGCGGCCGACAAGCCGCTGCTGATCACCCGGCCCGCCGATCCCGCAGCGATCGTGGACACCCATGGATACCTGTCAGCGTGCGAGTGGCTGGATGCCGCGGATGCCCCGCAGATCGTCGCCGAGACCGAGCGAGTGCGGGCCGATCCTGAGGCTGCGCAGCGCCTCGAGCGGTGGGTGAGCCATTACTTCGGGGATACGACTCCCGGCGCCGCGACGCGCAGATTCCACGACGCGATCGCGCGCCTGATGGCCGATTGGGATGACTGGCATGCGCGCTCGACCGAGGACGACGAACCTGACGACCTCGACGAGGAAGCAGAACTCGACGACTGACCCGATCCTCACGCCACCGGCGCGGGGCGCTCGACGAGCCGGGCGATCGCGCGCAGCGGGATGGTGACCCACGTGGGTCGGTTGCGTGACTCGTAGATCGCCTCGTAGACCGCCTTGTCGAGCTCGAGGGCGGTGAGCAGGGTGTCGTACGCGTCGATGTCGATTCCGGATGCAGCGGCATAGCCATCGACGAAACCCTGACGAGCGTCCTGCACCCATTCGCGCACCGTCACTGCGGCGCGGTCCGGGTGGTCGAGCCGGATCGACCCCGCGACGTAGTCGAACGAGCGGAGCATCCCGGCGACGTCACGCAGCGCGAGGTCGGGGCGGGTGCGCTCGCCCATCGGCCGGAGCGGCTCGCCCTCGAAGTCGACCAGCACCCAGCCGCGTGCCGGGTCATGCAGCACCTGCCCGAGGTGGTAATCGCCATGGATCCGCTGGAAGGGCGGCCACTCGACCTCGACCGCGCGCGCGTACGCGGCCTCGACCTCATCGCGGCGGTCGGCGAGCGCGGGAACCTCGGCCACGGCGATCGACAGTCTGCGGTGCCAGCTGGCCGTCGTGGATTCACGATGACCGGCACGCGCGATGTGGGTCGGGAAGAGGTTCGCGAGGGACACATGGACATTCGCCGTCGCCGCGCCCAGGGCCCGCGCACGTGCGCTGAAGTCTTCGCCGGTCGCGGCTGCCCGCAGGGCGACCCGCCACGCATCTTCGACGTCTGGCAGGAACTCCTGCGCGAAGGCGAGCGATCCGATGACCGTGCCGTCGGCGGTGGCCTGATCCGGCCACGAACCTTGCACCGACCCGATGGCGGCGGGCACATGCGGCGATCCGGCCTTCGCGAGAGCGGTGGTCAGCTCGACATCCGGGTTCAGCCCTGAGTGCAGCTGTCGGAACACCTTGCAGATCACGGGGACGCCGCCGGCCTCGGACCGATAGATGAGCGAAGTGTTGGACTGCTCTCCGACCAGGACGCTCGCACTGCGCGGCTCGTCGGCGTCGATGATCTGGGAGGGGCGACCGACGGCGATGGTCCGCGGCCCGTGGCCGGAGCCGCCCTCGGCGATCAGGCGCAGCAGAGCGTGGGCGTACGCCGGGTCACTGGGGCCGTCGAGGAAGGTCGTGCCCGGATCGGGGCTGCCGATGATGTCCGCCGGTGCCGCGTCGACCGCTTCGGTCTCCCGTGCGACCACGGGGATCTGGTACAGCACGGCGGGCAGCGCGCCCTCGTCCGCCACCAGGTAGGTGCGGATCAGGCAGTCAGCGGCGGGCAGGTCCCACCACGCGACGAGTCGCAGGCTGGGGAGTCGGCCTTTCGCGGCGTACCAGCGCTGCCGCGGCATCCACGCGGCAATGCAGGCCAGGGTGCTGTCCATACTGGTGAGGGTATGCGCATGGCCGCGGGCTCTGCCACCATCCGCTCTCAGTCCTCGTTCGATGGCTCGGTCACCACGGGCGGCGGGAGCGGGATGCTGATCGACCCGATGCCGCCGACGTCCAATGCCGTCGCACTCGGGGGCGCGGCATCCGGCAGCCGCTCAGCGAAGCTCTCGGCGCGATGCGGCTCCGAGGGAAGCCCGGCCCACTCGTCGTTCTCTTCTGGACGCTGCGTGAAAAGACCCATGTCTCTACTTTCCCTTCCCGGCCCGCGTCAGGCGGCGCCAGGCGGCGCGCTCGATCGGGGTCGCACCCGGCCTGGGTTCGAGCTCGAGCGGCAGCACCACAGGCGCCAGACCGAAGGCACGGCGGGAGTTGACCAGAACCCGCCGCCCGAGGATGTTGTTGCCGGCGCCACCGACCACCGCGCCGATGCCGAAGGGGAGCGCCTTTCCGATCCAGGATGCGCCGCCGCGCACGGCGAAGTGCCGCATGAACGAGGTCTTCAGCTGGTCAACGAGTGGACCGACCGCGGCGCGCGGGATCGTCTTGGTCACGAGCTCACCCCAATAGCGATCACGGCTCGTCCCCTTTCCCGCCGCCTGCCCTGCGAGCTGAGCGACGAGGTCGATGCCCTCTTTGCCGAGCATGAGGGTGAGCACCAGCGCGCGGGCGCGATCGGGGTTGTCGACCGGGATGCCGTGGACTTCGGCGACCGATTGCGCGAAGAGTGCGGTCGCCTCGAGGAAGGCGAGGGTCTCGATTCCGCTCAAGGTCAGGGTGATGCCCGTGCCGATACCTGGCACGACTGCGGTCGCGCCGACGGCCGCGCCGCCTGTGGTCACCGCCGCGAGATAGCGTCGCTCGAGGATGCGCACGAGATCGGCTGACGAGGCATCCGGATGCCGCAGCCGGATGCCGCGCAGGTGCGCGAGCACCGCGGGGCGCTGGATCGCGAGCACCCGATCGAGCGCACGGACAGCTGTCGGATGCTCGTGGGAGCCGACCGGCGGCAGACCTCCCGACCAGGGGGCGTCGCCCGGCAGGGAGTGGATGCGGTGAACCTTCTCGTCCATCTCGCCGATCCTAGGAGCGAGTGCTGGGCACGCGCTGGGGGTTGACGCCGCGCGAGGCGATGCCTAGACGAAGAGGTTCGCGCGCTCGAGATCTTCGGCGAAGTCGACCTCGACCGCGTACAGGTCGGAGATGTCCAGGGGCATGAGACGCACGCCGTCTTCGGCGATGGCGAGCTCGAGGCCGCGCTCGAAGTAGTCCTGGTCGTCCACGCGGGTGAGCTGACGGACGAAGGCCTTCTTGTCGGCGCTGGAGATGAAGTTGATGCCGACGGCCTCGCCGATGCCGTCTACGACGGTCTTGGAGAGCTCCTTGATGAAACCCTCGCGACTGGTCGTGTACTTGACCTCTTCGTCGCTGACCTTGGAGGTGTTGACGGAGACGAACGACTGATCGCGCTCGATCAGGTCGATCGCACGGCCGAGAACGCGCGGGTCGAAGACCACGTCGCCGTTCATCCAGAGCACGCTGTTCCTGCCGGTCTTCATGAGGGCGCGAAGCAGGCTCTTGGAGGTGTTGGTCTGGTCGTACTGGTCGTTGTAGACGTAGTCGACGTCGGGGAACGCCTCGACGATCGTCTCCGCGCGGTAGCCGACGACTGTGGTGATGCGCGCGCCGCTGCCGAACGCGGCACGGATGTTGTCGTGCTGCTGCTGCATGATGCTGCGGCCGTCGCTGAGCTCGGTCAGCGGCTTGGGCAGCGCGCGGCCCAGGCGGGAGCCCATGCCAGCGGCGAGGATTACGGTCTGAAGTGTCAAAGTCTGCTCCTGGGGTGCGTTTTTACGGTCGATTCACCGACTCGTCACCCCGTTGTGCTCGGTCCATGGTAGCGACAGCCCCCTGAGAACGTGCATAATGCCGGACCCGTCCTGACTTTTCGTGACGAATCCGTGATAACCGTGTTCTCGGGCGTCCACCGTCGCGGGGCGTTTTGCAGGTGGTGACTCTTGCGCATCTTGGTACGTTTAGGTGATGCCAGCCTTCCTGTCGGTGCCACAGGACGCCTATCCGGAACCCCCGGACGGCGCCTCCGACGAGGGTGAAGAGGCCAGGATCGTGCCACTGCGTCCCACCCCCGACCCTGGGCCGCCACCGCCGCTGCCCGTTGATCTGGCGGCGACGGAGATCGTGATTCCCCCGAAGCCTCCGCTGCCCGTGCCGGAGCCCGTCGCAGCCGAGGTTGTGGAGCCCGTCGCAGCCGAGCACATCGAGCACCCCGACCCGTTCGCGGCTTCGGTCGTGCTGGACGAGTTGGTCCCCGATGTCCAGCAGGCCGCTCTCGTGCTGCGCGGCGTCACGAAGACCTTCGGCGACACGCGCGCGGTCGACGGAGTCGATCTCACGGTTCCCGCCGGCACCTTCTATGGCCTGGTGGGCCCCAATGGCGCGGGGAAGACGACCACGCTCTCGCTGATCGCCGGACTGCTGCGCCCCGACCACGGCACGATCGCGGTGAACGGCGTGGACGCGGCATCCCACCCGCTCCAGACCAAGCGCCTCATGGGCGTGCTTCCGGATCGCCTGCGCACCTTCGACCGGCTGACCGGGCGCCAGCTGCTCTACTACTACGGGGTGCTCCGCGGACTGCCGTCTGCGGTGGTCGAGAGCCGCATCGGCGATCTCGCCCGCGCGTTCGACCTCACCGATGCGCTGGGCCGGGCCGTCTCGGACTATTCGGCGGGCATGGTGAAGAAAGTCATGCTCGCCGGCGCGCTGATTCATTCGCCGAGACTCCTCGTGCTGGACGAACCGTTCGAGTCGGTCGATCCCGTCTCGAGCGCGATCATCCTCGACATCCTCTCGGCGTATGTCTCGCACGGCGGGACGGTCATCCTGTCCAGCCACGGCATGGAGCTCGTCGAGCGGATGTGCACGCGGGTCGCGGTGATCGTCGCCGGGCAGGTCCTCGCCGAGGGGACCGTCGACGAGGTGCGCGGCGAGCTCACTCTCGAGCAGCGCTTCATCGAGCTGGCCGGCGGCCTCAGCGACGTGGAGGGTCTCGAGTGGCTGCACACGTTCTCCGACTGAGGCTCGCGCTGCTCGTCGGCGCCCTTCGCGGAGATGGCCGCCATATCGCGCGGGTGTCGGCAGGCCTCGTCCTGCTCATCGTCGCGACCGTCGCGGGATGCTGGGGGCTGCTGACCCTCGATGACGTCGAGACCGAGGTGATGGTCGCGGTCACCGTGCTCGGCGGCTCGGCGATCTGCCTCGGATTCGCTCTTGCGCCGCTGATCGGCGGCGCGACGGATCCGCTCGACCCGCGCCGATTCGCCGTACTCGGACCTCGGCCCACCAGCCTGGCKGCGGTGCTGGCTCTGGTCGGCACGGTGAGTGTCCCGATCGCGGCCGTGACGGCGCTCACGGTGTGCGCGGCAATCGTGTGGGTCCGGCAAGGTGTGGCGCCGCTCGCTGCGGTGACCGGGGGCGTGCTGGTGGTCGCCACGTGCGTGCTGCTGGCGCGGGTGTGCATGGCGCTGACTGCACTGTTCCTCCACGAGCGCCGCTCACGTGAGCTCTCCGGGCTCTTCGCGTTGGCCATCCTCGTGGTCATGGTTCCGGTGGGAGTCTTCCTCGCGTCGCTGGACTGGCACGGGGTCGTGCCCACGCAGCTCACCCAGGCGATGAAGGCACTGGCGATCACCCCGTTCGGAGCGGCCACCGCCTTCCCCGGACTCCTGGCACTGGGCTGGCCGAGGGCGACCGCAAGCCTCCTGGTGGCGCTTGCCACAGTCGCGGGACTGGCCTTGATCTGGGTGTGGCTGGTCCATCGCGCGCTGACGACGACMGAGCGTCCGGTCTCCGGGCGCGAACACGGCGGCCTGGGCTGGTTCGCCGTCGCACCGGGCACTCCGTCGGGCGCGGTAGCCGCACGGAGCCTCATGTACTGGCTGCGCGACTGGCGGTACCTCGCCAACCTCGTGATCATCCCGATCGCGGCGGGTCTCACCACCGTCCCGCTGCTCATCGCCGGCGTTCCGCCCACCGTCGTCGCCCTCATTCCGGTGCCGCTCATCGCGCTCTTCCTCGGCTGGCTTCCGCACAACGACATCGCCTACGACTCCACCGCGGTGTGGATGCACATCGCGAGCGGTGTCCGCGGCGTCTCCGACCGGGTGGGCCGCCTCGTCCCGATCCTGCTGGTGGGCATTCCTGCGCTCGCTCTCGCGATTCCGATCGCGGTCTCGCTGCACGGCCGGTGGGCGATCCTGCCTGCCATGGTCGGTGTCTGCGCCTGCCTGTTCCTGAGCGGCCTCGGGCTGTCCTCGGTCTCGTCGGTGGTCGCGCCGTATCCGGCGACCCGTCCGGGCGAGAGCCCCTTCCGGCAGCCGCAGCGCACGGGATCAGGCAGCGCGATCGCTCAGGCTGTCGTGATGCTGGGCGCGGTCGCACTGACTGCTGCCCCCCTCTGGTGGGYGTGGATCGCGCTCACCTCTGACATCGAAGCGGCGAGTATGGCGCTGTGGGGCGGGGTCGCGATCGGYGGCACCACGCTCATCGTCGGCATCGCGATCGGATCCTTCGTGTTCGAGCGCCGCGGCGGACGTCTCATGGAGTTCGCCGAGTCGATCTGACGGATGCCGCGGCACATGCGGACCGCCCGCTGGAGGTTGGCCCGGGCTAAACTGGCTGACCATGAGCACCCCTCTCGACAGCCCCGATCAGGGCGGCATCGCCACCCTGGACCGAGAGCTCGAAGAGCTCATCCGCGAGGAGAGCCTCGAGCCCGGCGATCATGAGCGCTTCTCGCATTACGTGAAGAAGGACAAGATCCTCGAGTCGGCCATCACCGGCAAGCCGGTGAAGGCGCTGTGCGGCAAGAAGTGGACTCCCGGTCGTGACCCGGAGAAGTTTCCGGTGTGCCCGACCTGCAAGGAGATCTACGAGTCGATGATGGGCTGACCCTTCGACAGGCTCAGGGACCGGTTCCTACTCCGCATCCACGTAGACCGTGGGAATGGCCGGATCCGACCGGCTGAGCGCGAGGGCCCGGCCGGGAAGCTCCTCGATCACGCGAGCATGGTGGTCGCGCGCAGCGCGGACTCCGTCGCGACCGAGGTACGCGACATCCGGATCCCCGGCCGTCACGAGCAGCACCTGCAGTGCTCGCGCGTCCGGGTGCGTCGCGGCCGTCTCGAGCTCTTCGAACCCGTCGGACACGGCGATCAGCTCACTCGTCGCCGTGCCGCGCTCGAGGGTGCGGAACGCGGCCTTGCGGCCGCCCTTGGATGACTTGTCGGTCGAGGTCTTCTCGACGCCGACCCAKCCGCCGTCTTGTCCCTGGCGCGCGACGAGCTTGTAGACCATCCCCGCCGTCGGGGTGCCCGATCCGGTGACGAGCGAGGTGCCCACTCCGTAGGCGTCGACGGGGGATGCCGCAAGCGAGGCGATCGCGAACTCATCGAGGTCGCTCGTCACGGTGATCTTCGTGCCGGTGGCGCCCAGGTCGTCGAGCTGCGCGCGCACCTGCGCGGCGACGCGGGGGAGGTCGCCGGAGTCGATGCGCACGCCGCCGAGGCCGGTGCCGGCGACACGGACGGCCGTCTCGACTCCTCGGGCGATGTCGTAGGTGTCGACGAGGAGGGTGGTGCCCGTGCCGAGGGCGTCGATCTGGGCGCGGAACGCGGCTTCCTCCGAGTCGTGCAGGAGCGTCCAGGAGTGCGCGGCGGTGCCCATCGTCGGGATGCCCCAGGTCCGGCCGGCCTCGAGGTTGCTCGTCGCTCCGAAGCCGCCGATGTAGGCGGCGCGGGCGGCCGCGATCGCCGAGCGCTCGCCGGCGCGGCGCGAGCCCATCTCGGCGAGTGGCCGGTCGCCGGCTGCGATCGCCATCCGGGCTGCGGCGGTCGCGATCGCGGAGTCGTGGTTGAGCACGCTCAGCGCGAGGGTCTCCAGGATCACCGCCTCGGCAAAGGTCCCCTCGATGGTGAGGATGGGCGAGCCGGGGAAGTACAGCTCGCCCTCGCGGTAGCCGGTGATCGCTCCGGCGAACCGATAGCCCTCGAGGAATGCCAGGGTCGTGGCATCCACCACCCGCTCGTCGCGGAGGAAGCGCAGCTCGTCGTCGCCGAAGCGGAAGTCGCGGATGAGCTCGAGCAGCCGCCCAGTGCCGGCCACGACGCCGAACCGCCGCCCACCGGACAATCGCCGGCCGAACAGCTCGAAGACGCACCGGCGGTGGGCGGTCCCATCGCGCAGCGCGGCCTCGAGCATCGTGAGCTCGTAGCGGTCGGTGAGCAGGGCGGTGCTGGCGGCCGGTCCGGTCATGCGGTCAGCCTAGCGAGGGGGCGCGGCGCAGCCGCCGACGAGCGAAGCGAGTCCTCGCGGGGATCTCCCCGCGATCAAGACAAGAAGCCCTGGCGTAGGCTGGTCGATCGTGGATGACGCGCCCATCGGGATCTTCGACTCCGGCGTCGGCGGGCTCACCGTCGCCCGGGCGATCTCAGCCCAGCTGCCCCGCGAATCGCTGCGCTACATCGGCGACACCGCGCACTCGCCGTACGGGCCGAAGCCCATCGCCGACGTCCGCCGCTACTCGCTCGAGGTGCTCGACACCCTGGTCGACGAGGGCGTCAAGATGCTCGTGATCGCCTGCAACACCGCGTCCGCGGCGATGCTGCGCGACGCGCGGGAGCGCTACTCGGTGCCGGTGGTCGAGGTGATCGGACCCGCGGTCCGCACCGCGATGTCGACGAGCCGCAACGGCCGCATCGGCGTGATCGGCACGGCGGGCACGATCGGGTCCGGGGCCTACCAGGACATGCTCGAGGTCAACGAGCGTCTGACCGTGTTCGCGCAGGCGTGCCCGCGGTTCGTGGAATTCGTCGAGGCCGGGGTCACCGACTCGTCCGAGGTGCTCGCGGTCGCCGAGGAGTATCTCGCCCCGCTGCGGCACGCCGACGTCGACACCCTCGTTCTCGGCTGCACCCACTATCCGTTCCTCGAGGGCGCCATCAGCTATGTGATGGGCCCCGATGTGTCGCTCGTCTCGAGTGACACCGAGACGGCGAAAGACGTCTACCGGCAACTGGTCTCCCGCGATCTGCTCGCGAGTTCGGATGCCGAGCCCCGCCACGTCTACGAAGCCACCGGAGACTCCGCCGACGAGTTCCTGCGCCTCGCGCACCGTCTGATGGGCCGCGAGGTCACGGACGTCCGGCTCGTGCACACCGGCGCCATCGACCTTCCCTTGAGAGGAACCCAATGACCGATATCACCCGTGCCGACGGCCGCACGCTCGATCAGCTCCGCCCCATCACGATCGAACGCGGCTGGAGCAGTCAGGCCGAAGGCTCGGCGCTGATCTCGTTCGGCGGCACGAAGGTGCTGTGCACCGCGTCGTTCACCAACGGCGTGCCGCGCTGGCTCACCGGCAAGGGCAAGGGCTGGGTCACGGCCGAGTACGCGATGCTCCCGCGCGCGACTAACAGCCGCAACGACCGCGAGAGCGTCAAGGGCCGCATCGGCGGACGCACGCACGAGATCTCGCGGCTCATCGGCCGCGCCCTGCGCGCCGTGGTCGACACCAAGGCGCTTGGCGAGAACACCATCGTCATCGACTGCGATGTGCTCCAGGCCGACGGCGGCACGCGCACCGCAGCCATCACCGGGGCCTACGTGGCCCTCGCGGACGCGATCGAGTGGGGCCGCGAGAAGAAGTTCATCGCCCAGCGGTCGACACCCCTCCTCGACTCGGTGGCGGCGGTCTCGGTCGGGATCATCGACGGCGAGCCGATGCTGGACCTCGCGTACGTCGAGGACGTCCGGGCGGAGACCGACATGAACATCGTCGTCACCGGACGCGGGCTGTTCGTCGAGGTGCAGGGCACCGCCGAGGGGGCGCCGTTCGACAAGCGCGAGCTCGACGCCCTCCTCGATCTGGGCGTGGCCGGCTGCGCGTCGCTGCGCGACCTTCAGGTCGCGTCTCTCGCCGAACCGCGGTCGTGACCCACCGGATCGTCCTCGCGACGCACAATCCGCACAAGGTCGAGGAGTTCCAGGCGATCGTCGCGGCCACCCGGCCGGACATCCAGGTGATCTCGTACGACGGTCCTGAGCCGGTCGAGGACGGCGTCACCTTCGCCGAGAACGCCCTCATCAAGGCGCGCGCTGCCGCCGCCCACACGGGGCTGCCGGCCCTCGCCGACGATTCGGGGCTCTGCGTCGATGTGCTCGGCGGGGCCCCTGGGGTCTTCTCCGCGTACTGGGCAGGACACGCGAAGGATGCCGCGGCCAACCTGAACCTGCTCCTGGACCAGCTGTCCGACATCCGCGATCCGCATCGCACCGGGCAGTTTGTCTCCACGATCGCGCTCGTGGTGCCGGGCCCTTCGACTGGCTCAGGGACCAGCTCGGAGCACGTCGTGGCGGGGATCTGGCCTGGCCGCCTCGCCGCCGCCGCCTCGGGCGCGGGCGGGTTCGGGTACGACCCGATCTTCATCCCGGACGGGCAGCCCGCGGATGCCGAGCGGACGGTCGGGGAGTGGTCTGCGGCGGAGAAGAACGCCGACTCGCATCGCGCACGCGCGTTCGCGGAGCTCAGTCCGCTGCTGGCCGCGCTGTAGCCGCGAGACCGTCGAGGAGTTCGCGGACGACGATCGCGTAGTGCTCGTCGCTGCCGAATCGCGCCATGGCCGCGCCGGCGGCGAGGGTGTGCGGAAAGTGGGAGGAGGGTCCCGACGAGATCCGCTGCAGGCTCGGCACCGCCTCCGCCGCGCCGCGCGCGATCGAGAACGACACCCACCCGTAGTTGAGCGCGATGATTCCGCTGAAGGTCGCGACCGCGCGGTCTCCGTCGACCCCGAGCCGATGCAGGTGGCTCAGCGCCTGCTCGCCGATCGGCAGGGCGTTCGGCCCGGGCAGCGGGTGCGCGATGAGCCCTGGGACGGCCCACGGATGCGCCAGCAGCAGGTCCCGGTGGGCGGCCGCGAAGGCGCGGAGGTCGTCGAGCGCGTCGGGTGTCACGGGCACCACGGGCATCCGGCCGAGCACGCGATCGAGCAGTGCTTCCACCAGCTCCTCCTTGCCGGTGACGTGCCGGTACAGCCCCATCGGCGAAGAGCCGAGGTGGTCGGCGACGGCGCGGATCGTGAGCGCGTCCATGCCCGCTGACGCGACCGCTTCGGCCGCATCGAGGATCACCGGGACCGTCAGGGAGTTGCGGGGACGGCGGGGGTGCGGTTTCTCGGACATGAGGACCCTTCGCGACGGATTGCGTACAGTGTACGCACAGGTATAACGTACATCGTACGCAATCTGTTCGTCCACTGGAGTCCCTCATGTCCGTTCTGCGCTGGCTGCCCACATTCCTCGCCTTTCCGCTCGGCGGGCTCATCGCACTCCTGCTGCTCGGATCGCCGCACTCGCCGTGGACCGCACTCGCCGACGGCGTCATCGTCGGCGCGTCGATCGGCGGGGCGCAGTGGCTCGCTCTGGGCCGAGTGGCCGGCCCCCGCTGGCTCATCGTCACGACGGCAGCCGTCGCGGTCGGCGGGCTGCTGGCGTGGCTGCTCGTCGGTCCGCCGACGACGATGGCGGCCGGAGCAGTCACTGGACTGATCGTGGGCGCCGTCGTCGGCGCTGCCCAGGCTCTGGTTCTTCCGGCATCCCGACGCGCCCGCGTCATGTGGACCGCGACCGTGGCTCTGTCCTGGATTCTGGGCTGGGTTCTCACCGCGTTCGTGATCCTGGATCTCGACCGCGGCCCGTTCATCTTCGGAGCGAGCGGCGCAGCCATCGTGACGGTGATCACGGGCGTGGCGCTGCGGATGATCCTCGGTCGGCGCGTTCGTCCTCGGTCGGCCCAGGCCGCATCGGTCGCGCCGACGGGGGCGTGACCACATGCTGATCCTCACCGGCATCCTGCTGATCGTTCTTCCACTCGCGTTCAATGTCGCCTTCGCGGCCCTCGCAGCGCGCTTCGAATATCCCGACATCCTGCGGCGACCCACCGGCGAGGTACTCGAGCGGTTCCGGGCGGGCGGGTCGTCGCTCGTCCTTCTCTGGTGGGTGTTCGGGATGACCGCCGTGCTGCTCGAGCCGACCGCGGTGCTGCTGTCTGCGGGGCTCGACGGTGCCGATCCCGCGCTTCTGGCGACGGCGACGGTGGTCGGCGTGCTGGCCGCCGTGACGCAGTTCCTCGGGCTCATGCGCTGGCCGTTCCTGGTGCCGTTCCTCGCGCGTGCTGACGCGGATCCGGATGCCACGCCCGCTCGTCGTGAGGCCGTCGACATCGTCTTCCAGGCTTTCCATCGTTATCTCGGTGTCGCCGTAGGGGAGCACCTCGGCTACCTCTTCAGCGGTGCGTGGACGATCCTGACCGGAATCGCCGTCATCACTTCGGGTGTCGTCAGCGGCTGGCTCGGGCTCGCCGGCGTCGTCGTCGGAGCGCTGCTGGTCGTGTGCTCGTTCGAGTTCGTCGGCGCCTTCGAAGACCGGGGCTGGCGCCTCGCCGGCGCCATCACGCCGTTCGTCTACATCGCCTGGTCGCTGTGGCTCATCGCCACCGGCATCGGGCTGCTGATCACGGCCGGCACCGCCACCGCCTAACGAGAATCGGTCTCATTCCCAACTGCGCGCGGGCCGATCCACGGCGCTGCGGGAGGCATAGCCTGGCGTCATGCACGACCACGCGTCCAGTGCGGGCGGGATCCGCTCGGCGAGCAATCGACGGCTGCTCGCCGGTTCGCTCGCGATCACGAGCACCGTCATGGTCGTGCAGGTGCTCGGCGCCATCTGGTCGGGATCGCTGGCGCTGCTCGCAGACGCGGTCCATATGCTGACGGATGCTGCGGCCCTCGTCATCGCGCTCATCGCAGCGGTCGTGGCGGCCCGCCCCGCCGACGACAGGCGCACGTTCGGCTTCCAGCGCGCCGAGGTGTTCGGCGCCCTGCTGAACGGCGCCATCCTGCTCGTGCTGTCGGTGTGGATCGCGATCGAAGCCGTGCGCCGGCTGCTCCAACCCGACCCCGCCGAGATCGCGGGCGGTCTCATGCTCATCGTCGCCGTCGTCGGCCTGCTCGCGAACGGCGGTGCGATGTGGCTGATGAGCGCAGCGCAGCGCACGAGCATCAATGTGCGTGGCGCATATCTCGAGGTGATGGGCGACCTGCTCGGATCGGCCGTCGTCATCATCGCGGCGATCGTGGTCCTCACGACGGGCTGGTCCAAGGCGGATGCCGTCGCTTCGCTGCTGATCGCTGTGCTTATCGTGCCGCGCGCGATCGGACTGCTGCGCGAAGTCGTCTCGGTGCTGAGCGAGGCGACGCCGAAGGGCATGCATGTGCAGGAGATCCGCGAGCACATCCTGTCGGCGCCGGGGGTGGTCGATGTGCATGACGTGCATGTGTGGCAGCTGACCCGCGGCGCGCCGGTCTTCAGCGCACACGTCGTCGTCGACGAAGAAGCGATCGAGCAGGGCCGCACGGGCGAGATTCTCGCCGAACTGCAGGGGTGCCTCGCCCATCACTTCGACGTCGAGCATTCGACCTTCCAGCTCGAGCCGGCGGGGCACATCGAGCACGACGCGCACGCCTGAAGCCGCCGTCAGCTCTCGCGGACGACCTCGTCGGGGTGCTTGTCCGGTCGCAGCCCGCGCCAGCGCGAGTGGCGCAGGATGCCGTCGGGCGTGAATTCGGCGAACTCGACCTCGCCGACCAGCTCCGGCCGCACCCAGAGGGCATCCGAAGCATCCGCCGCCGGAATCCCGACGAAGGGGTTCTGGTCGCTGCGAAGGGGTGTCAGCAGCGCAGCGAGCTTCGAGAGGGTGGAGTCGCTGAAGCCCGATCCGACACGTCCCGCGTACTGCAGCCCCGCCGGCCCCGGGATCCCGAGCAGCAGCGAGCCGATCGAGCCGGYCCGCCCCCCGCGCCCGGGGCGGATCGCGCCGATGACGACCTCCTGCGTGCGGGTCAGCTTCACCTTCAGCCAGGACTCCGAGCGGATGCCGCGACGATACGTGGAGCCGGGGTCCTTCACGACGATCCCTTCCAGGCCGAAGTCACGAGCGCCGGCGAGGGCGGCATCCACGTCGTCGAAGACGGGTGGGAGCACGATCGGGGCGATGGCATCCGCGGTCAGGCCTTCCAGGATGCTTCGACGCTCGGCCAGGGGGAGTGCGGCGGCATCCGCTCCCGCGTGCGCCAGCACGTCGAAGAGGAAATAGTGCACCGGCGTCCGCGGCGTTTCGCGCTCGATCTCGCGGGGCTTGGAGAGGTTCATCCGCTTCTGCAGGCGGGGGAAGCTCGGACGCCCCTGTGCGTCCAAGGCGACGATCTCGCCGTCGATGACAGCGGGTTCCGGTCCGAGCCCCGCGTCCACCCGGGTGAGCTCAGGATATTTGGCCGTGATGTCGTTGCCGCTCCGGGCGCGCAGGTGCAAGCGCCGTCCGTCCCACACCCCGACCGCCCGGATGCCGTCCCACTTGACTTCGACCCACGGATCCCAACGGCGAGCGGCATCGCGCGCGAGGCCAGGCGTGGCGGCCGTGGCGATCATGGGCTTCAGCTCCGCCTCGCGCGGCGCCGTTGCCTCATCCGCCTGCTCGGAGGCCTCGACCGGCTCGGCGTCGGACTGCGGCCGGCCCGCGGCATCCGTCTTCATCCGATGCAGCAGCCACGTCGATTTCTCGCCCTCGCCGTCGGTGCGGATCAGGGCGAGCCGCACGCGTCCGAGCGGACCGCCCGGACGCCCCTCGGCGGTGAAGATCACCTCGTCGTCGCGCCACTTCTCGAGTTCGTAGCGGCCGTCGTCCCAGACCGTCATGCTTCCGGCGCCGTATTCACCGCGCGGGATCGTGCCCTCGAAGGTGGCGTACTCGATCGGATGGTCCTCGGTCTGGATGGCGAGGCTGTTCCGCTTGGTCGTGTGCGGGATGCCGCGGGGCACCGCCCAGCTCGCGAGCACGCCGTCTCGCTCGAGGCGGAGATCCCAGTGCAATGCGGTGGCGTGATGCTCCTGGATGACGAACCGCGGCAGCTCGCCCGCATCGGTCGGAACCCCCTGCGCGCTCGACGGCACCGGCTCCGGGGTCTTGGCCGCGCTGCGCTTCGCGATGTAGRCAGCCAGGGGGCCATCCGGCGCGTCTCGCCCGCCGGTATGGAACCCGAGGGCCGCGAGCGGGTCGCCGATGGAGTCGACGCGCTCGAGCACCTCGTCGAAGAGCAGGTGCGCGAGGTTCGGGTCGTCGAGCTCGTCCCAGGTGCGAGGGGCTGCGACCGTCGGCCGCGACCGACCGCGCAGCGAGTACGGAGCGATCGTCGTCTTGGCGCCGTTGTTCTGGCTCCAGTCGATGAAGACCCGTCCCGGGCGCATCACCTTCGCCATCTGCGAGACGACGAGTTCGGGATGATCGGCTTCGATCGCGCGGGCCAGCTCCCGCGCGACCAGCGTCACCTGCTCGCTGGTCTGGGTGCCAGGGAGGGCGGCGTACAGGTGGATGCCCTTGCTGCCGCTGGTGACCGGGAAGAGTTCGAGACCCATGCCGTGCAGGATGTCGCGGGCCCAGCGCGCCACTTCCGCGCACTCGGCGAGCCCGACGCCGGGCCCGGGGTCGAGGTCGAGCACGATCCGGTCCGGGTTGCCGCGGTCGCCGTCCGCGTCGAAGCGCCATTGCGGGACGTGCAGCTCGAGGCTCGCGACCTGCGCGAGGTACACGAGCGTCGCGACATCGCCGATCAGGGGATAGTCCTTGGCGCCGGTGGAGTGCGGGATCGGCATCCGGTGCACCCAATCGGGCGCGCCCCGCTCGAGGTCCTTCGCGAAGAACGAGGACTCGGCGACCCCCTCTGGCCAGCGCAGGCGTGTGACCGGGCGTCCGACAACGTGGGGGATGAGCGCCGGCGCGATGCGCGAGTAGTAGTCGATCACCTCGCCCTTGGTGGTGCCGGTCTCGGGGTAGAGCACCTTCTCGAGGTTCGTCAGCCGCAGGCGACGCCCGCCGACGCGCACCACCTGCTCTTCCCCTGGCATGGGACCATCCTGCCCCGCGGACTGAGCATCAGGAGTAAAATCCCCCTCAGGGAAGAGGCGACGCAGCATGTTCGGCCGACGGATGGTTGCGCTCACGGCCCTGGCGGCCGCGCTGACGCTCAGTTCGTGCGCCCCCGAGACGGGGATGGAGCCATCCCCGAGCACCCAGACCCCGTCTGCCACGCCGTCCGGCGAGCAGTCGGAGACGTCTATCGCGGCGATCGCGATCGAGCATCCCGCCGAGGGGGCGACGGTCTCCGTGCCGTTCACCGCGAACGGCACGGCGAACACCTTCGAGGCGACTCTGACCATCGACGTGGTGGATGCCGAGGGTCTCGCGCTGTGTGTCCGACACCTCACTGCGACGTCCGGAAGCCCCGACCGCGGTACGTGGCAGGGGGTGCTCGCGTTCCCCCCTGAGGAGGATCCGCTCCAGGCCACCGTGCGCGCGTACACGTTCAGCGCGAAGGACGGATCAATGGTGGATCTCGTCGAGTTCCCGATCACCATCGCGCCGGATCGACCGAACATCATCGTGACGAGCCCGCGATGCGGCGACGTCTACGACGCCGGGGGACTGATCCTGGTCACCGGGACCGCGGCCCTCTTCGAAGCCGCCTTCACCGTCGAACTGCGCAATGCGAGCACAACGATCATGACGATCCCCGTCACGGCGGACGAGTGCTGTGTCGAGTCGCCGTTCTCGTCGAGTCTCACGCTCCCTGGCGACCTCTCGCCGGGCTTCTACGACATCGTGGCGTACAGCCTGAGCGCGAAAGACGGCACGGCGGAGAATGAGTTCATTGTGCAGATCGAGGTTCGCGGCTAGCCGTGGCGCCTGGGACAGGTGTGTACTGGTGAGATGAGAGCGATCTGGAAGGGCGCGCTGACGTTCGGGCTCGTCAACGTGCCGGTCAAGGTGTATTCGGCGACCGAGGATCACGACGTGCCGTTGCATCAGGTGCACAACACCGACGGCGGACGCATCCGCTACCAGCGCAAGTGCGAGGTCTGCGGCGAGGTGGTGGCCTACCAGGACATCGACAAGGCCTACGACGACGGGGAGCGCACCGTTGTGCTCACCCCCGAGGACATCGCCTCCCTGCCGGCCGAGCGCACCCGCGAGATCGACGTGGTGGAGTTCGTCCCGACCGATCAGGTCGATCTGCTGACGCTCGACAAGGCGTACTACCTCGAACCCGACTCCGCATCGCCGAAGGCGTACGTCCTGCTGCGGCGGACCCTGGAGCAGACCGACCGCACGGCGATCGTGCGGTTCACGCTGCGCCAGCGAACGCGCCTGGCCGCACTGCGAGTGCGGGGCGATGTGCTGGTGCTGCAGACGCTGCTGTGGGCGGATGAGGTCCGGGATGCCGCGTTCCCGGCGCTGGATGAGCCGGTGCGCATCTCGGCGAAAGAGCTGGAGCTCTCGGCATCCCTCGTCGACAGCTTCGCCACCGACTTCGACCCCAGTGCCTTCGCCGACGAGTACCAGGACGAGCTGCGCACGCTCATCGATGCAAAGCTCGAGCAGGGCGACGCGCTCGACACCTCGGTCACGTTCGGCGAACCCGAAGAGGCTGCCGCCGGCGGCGAGGTGATCGACCTCATGGAGGCGCTTCGTGCGAGCGTCGAGCGGTCGCGCGCGGCGCGAGCCGATGCCGCCGACAAGCCCGCCGAGAAGAAGCCCGCGAAGAAGCCCAAGAAGCGGGCTACGGCGTAGGCGGAGCCTCGTCGGTCTTGTGACCGTGCTCGGGACCGCGCTTGAACACCTCGGGATCGAGCACCAGCTGACGCGCTTCGGTCTCGTCGGTCACGACATCCGCGCCCGAAGCGGCTTCCTTGCGCGCCTTCGCACGCTCCCGGAAGTAGTGCCACAGGGTCACCAGCAGCGTGCCGAAGACGGCTGCGAGCAGGATCAGGTCGATGTACTGCGCAACGAGGTCGCCGACCACGGGGATGAAGCCCAGCAGGTAGCCGAACATCGTCAGCCCGAAGCCCCACAGCATCGCCCCCACGAAGTTGTAGAGCGTGTAGCGTCCGCGGGGCATCTTGCCGACGCCCGCTGCGACCGGCGTGAAGGTGCGGACGATGGGGACGAAGCGCGCCACGATCACGGTCAGGCCGCCGTAGCGGGTGAAGAACGCGTTCGTCCGCTCGACGTTCTTGACGCTGAACAGGCCGGATTCCTTGCGTTCGAAGACGGCCGGACCGCCCTTGTAGCCGATCAGGTAGCCGACCTCGCCGCCGAGGAAGGCCGCGAATGCAATCGACAGGGCGACGATCCACACGCTCACACCGAACACCCCGTTGGGGAACTGCTCGGTCGGGTGCGAGAGCAGCCCGGAGATGACGAGGAGCGTGTCACCCGGGAGCAGGAAGCCGATCAGAAGCCCGGTCTCGGCGAAGACGATGAAGCAGACGACGAGGAGGGCCCAGGGGCCGGCCCAGCCGATGATGGCGGCCGGATCGAGCCAGGGGATGAGGGCGAGTGACTGCAAGAGGGGGGTCCCGTCGGTCTAGGCGGTCGGCGGTCTGTTCGGTCGGGGTGGACGCGGAGCGTCGGCGTGCCGTGCGGAAGGTGGGACTTGAACCCACACGCCCTGGGGCACAGGAACCTAAATCCTGCGTGTCTGCCAATTCCACCACTCCCGCGAGTGCGTTCAGTCTACTGAGCGACCTGAGCAGCGGCTGGGGGCTGGCCCCCGTTCTTCAGCGCTTGATGCCGAAGAGGAAGTACGAGGCGGGGCCGATCCAGTTGATCAGGAGTGCCGGCGCCCACGCTGGCTTGGGTCCGCGCACTTCTTCGGCGGGGCGGTGGGCGAGGTCCCATGCTGCCAGGAAGGCGAACGTGACCTGCAGGATGCCTAGGAGGACGAGGCCGACGTGGCCGGCCGGCCCGATCTGGTTACCGGGGCTGTGCTCGTTGTGGTGCATCTGCTGATCCTCTCGTGTGGGGGCGCGCGTCCATCGTCGCACCTCACACGCCCGCTCGCACCGCCAGCGCCACCGCCTGGACGCGGGAGTGCAGGCCCAGCTTCGACAGGAGGTTCTGCATATGGGCACCGACCGTCTTGACGCTGATACCCAGAGCCGTCGCGACCTGCTTCTGCGACATGCCCGAGGCGATGAGCGCGAGCACCTCGCGCTCCCGCTGGGTCAGCGCGGCGAGCCGGCCGAGGTCGAGCGTCGCCTCGGCCGTGGTGACCGTCGCCAGGGCCGGGCTCGCCGCGCGACGACTGCGGTCGATCAGTCGGCGGACCCGCGCGAGGAACTCGTCGGTGTCCATCGCTTCGGCCGCGTAATCGTCCGCACCGATCAGCAGCCCCGCCACGACGTCGGAGGGCGCCGTTCGGTCGGCCGAGACGAGGATCACCGGGACGTCGGGGCCGAACCGATCTCGCAGCTCGCGCAGCATGCTGCATCCGCCGTCCTCGACCTCGAGGATCGCGACTATCGGTGCAGCCGCGCGAAGGGACGCCTGGGCTTCGCCCGGATGCGCGAACGAGTCGGCGTCGACCCCCAGTCGTGCGAGCAGCCGCACATAGTCGGCTCGCACGTGGTCTCCGGTCACCACGAGTCCATATGCCCCATCGCCGTCGATGTGCACGTTCCCCTTCGAGACACCGCCTGCGCGGGGGGTACGCAGGCCCTAGGGATTTCTCCCCAGTCGTGATCGGGACATCTCCCGATGGTCGCTCCCCAGCGACGTCCATAGCGTAAGGCCATAGCCCGCGTCGGGGAAGGGCAAGTCCGGCGTGGAGCAGAACACACCTTGGGGAAGGGAAATTTGTCATGTCTACACGGATGCGGCGGCGTGTGCTTGCCACGGGAGCGGCGGGCTGTCTCGCCATAGCAATGCTGATGGGAGCGGTGCCGGCTTGGGCTGCCTCCGGCCCGTACACCATCGACGGGAACGTGCCCGATGCGAACACGGCTGAACTGCCTGACGTCTTCGGCTCTGTGAAAGAACTGGGCCCGCTGAACTCGAACACCACGAAGATCGGCGTCATCCACAGCGATGCGGTGCCGACGCTGGGGCTCACCAACCCGAATGCGCAGGTCGACCTGCGCCGCGCGTGGCTCGACACCGCGAAGGACACTTCCACCAACCACGACTGGCTGTATTTCGCGTGGGAGCGCGATTCCAACAGCGGCAGCGGCTTCATCGCCTACGAGTTCATGCAGGACCTCGCGCCGGTCGGCTGCGCGTACGACACCGCGACCGAAGCGCAGCTCATCGCCAACTGCAATCCCTGGGCCAACCGCAAGGCCGGCGACTTCATGATCCTCTGGGATCAGCAGGGAGGCAGCCGGGACCTCTACCTGAGGACGTGGAGCGGCGTCGCGCCGAACTTGACTCTCAGCGCCCCATCACTGCTCAACGCCAACGTATCTGAGGCGAAATACAGCGCGGATGGATTCCGCGGTGAGGCTGCGGTCGATCTGACGGCGACCATCTTCGGAAACTCGACCGCGTGCCTGTCGTTTGCCAACACGATTCCGAGCACTGTGACGGGCAACTCCGATACCGCCGACTACAAGGACACGATCCTCAAGAACGCTCCGCCGATCAGCAACTGCGACTCGACGACGACGACGACGCCGAAAACCGCAGCGGGCGGTGCCATTCCGGCGGGCGGACTGTCGATCGGCGGCGGCGTGGTCGGGGTGACGGACTCGGCCGTAGTCGGACTGGTCGGTGGCACAGCCACTCCGGCGGGCTCGGTGGCGTTCACACTGTGCAAGGTCGACTCTCCGGCCTTGTGCACAGCAGCGGGCACCACGGTGGGGACGGTGAACCTGTCTGGGGCCGCATATCCGGTCACAGTCGCGTCTCCGATTGCGTACGTGACGTCAGCAGGTCGGTACTGCTGGCTCGCCGTCTTCAGCGGCGACTCTGCGCACGGCATCCCCGGCTCCAGTGACTCGTCAGTGAATGAGTGCTTCACCGTGAATCCTGTGGTGGCAGGTTTGGCGACCACCGCTGGCCCGGACGTCAACCTCGGCTCGGCGGTGACGGACTCGGCCACGCTGAGCGGGACCGCCACGCAGCCCGCTAATCCGGTCATCAACCTGACCGGCACGGGCGGCGCTCCAGCCGGAGGTACGATCACGTTCAAGCTGTACGGGCCGAACAACTGCACCACTGTGGTGAACTCGCCGCTGGCGCCGGTCACGGTCAGCGGGAACGCCACATACAACGCGCCGTCGTTCACCCCCACCGCGGCCGGCACCTACCACTGGGTCGCCGTCTACAGCGGGAGTTCGCCGAACACGACCGGCCTCACCCACAACGCCACGTGCACCGACACCGATGAGGACGTGATTGTCACTTCGGTGCCCTCGACACTGTCCAGCGCTCAGAAGTGGGTGCCGAACGACTCGGTGACCGTCTCTGCCCCTGCGGGCAGCGGCAACCTGGCGGGTACCGTCGACTTCGAGCTGTTCGCACTGGCGAACTGCGGCGGCGCGGCGATCTACACCCTGATGGACGTGCCGGTGGCGGGAGTCTCGCCGCAGACGGTGGCGACTGCCAACACGACGGCTCAGCTGGCGACTGGGACGTTCTCGTGGCGGGTCAACTACGACAGCACCAACC
>NZ_JBFUFC010000022.1:0-32158 GCF_056403635.1 Microbacterium sp. P2_F9
GTGCAGGCGCGTAGCGGTTGGGAACGGTGGTGGGAAGACCCAGCACGCCGCGCAGCGACGTGGCCTCGCTCGCAGCGAGGAGGCCACGGCGGCGCAGCTCGGGGAGGAGGTCGTCCGCGATGCGCGGGAGGTCGTCGGTGACGACACCCGGGCGCAGGCGCACGCCCGCGTAGCCGGCGTCGCCGAGGGCGGCGATCTCGTCGGCCAGCGTTGCAGCCGAGCCGGCGAAGATCCGTGTGTCGGAGACGAGCAGGCGCCCGAGTCCGTCGAGGCGGTCGAGGCGCCGGGCCGCCGACTCGTCGCCGTCGAGGAACACGACGATGTCGGCGAACACCTGCAGCGGCTCGCCCTCGCGTCCCACGGCGGCCTCGGCCGCACGCACCTCCGCCAGGATGCCGGCTGCATCGGCGATGCGCTGCGGCGTCACGAAGACGACATCAGCGGATGCCGCGGCGAACCGGTACGGCAGTGCGGCGTGGGCGAGCGCTGCGATGACCGGCTGCCCCTGCGGGGGTCGCGGCGTCACCGACGGTCCGCGCACGCTGAACCGCTCGCCGTCGAAGTCGATGGTGTGCACCTTGTCAGCGTCGAGGAAGCGGTCGGTCGCGGCATCCCGGATCTCGGCGTCGTCCTCCCAGCTGTCCCAGAGCCGGCGGACCACCTCGACGACGTCGGTCGCCTCGGCGAAGAGCTCCGCGCTCGCCTCCTGCAGGCGGGGGTCGCTCAGCTCCTCGATCCGGGGGATGTCGCGGCGCCCCACGTGGCGAGCCTCGTCCCACCGGCCCGACACCTTGGGCTGCCAGCCCGCACGGCCGAGGCTCGTGTAGTCGAGCGTGGCGACCGCCTTCGAGATGTGGAACGGCTCGGTGTGGGTCGTCGTCACGGTGGGGATCAGGCCGATGCGCTGGGTGACCGGCGCGACGCGCGACGCGATCAGCAGCGCGTCCAGGCGGCCGCGCACCTCGTCGGTGCGCTCATCGGGACCGAACGGGATGCTGGACTGCAGCGCGAACGAGTCCTCGATCGTGGCGAAGTCGATGCCCGCGGCGTCGGCGCGCTGCACGAGCTGCACCCAGTAGTCCGGGGTGAACAGCTCATCCGGGCGGGACGAGGGCTCCCGCCAGGCGGCCGGATGCCAGCCGGCGCCCTCGAGCGCGACGCCGAGACGCAGTCCGTCATTCGTAGTCATCAGTACTCCTGTCCGTGGGTGAGCGGCGCACGGTGGTCTCGCGCTCCGGATGCCAGCATTCCGCGGGTGCGGGGATGCCTCGGCGGGTGTGCGTCAAAGGCGGTCATGCGACTTCACGCGAGGTAATGCGCGATTCGTGCGCGGGCTGCCAGCCCAGGGCGGGCAGCACCGCGTGCCGGATGTCGAAGAGGATCTGGCGGTACTCGTCCTCGGCGAATCCGTACGGCAGCGCGACGCGCAGCTCGGTGCGTCCGTCGATCGACGGGTCGTCGAGGAGCCGGTCGACGATCTCCTCGGCGCTGCCGATCAGGTCGCGCTGGAAGACCACCCGGCGGCCGCCGAGGATCGCGGGCTCCGCCGTGCGCGCATTTCGCCCTTCGGCATAGTCGCGGTAGTGCGCGCGCTGCTCCGCGGTGGCGGTCGTGGTGGGCACGATGACCCGCTCCACCCCGACGACCGGCGTGCCGGCGCCGGCGAACTCGGAGTAGTAGGCGTCGAGGTGCACCCGCTGCGCCGGCTCGAAGACGTCGTGCCCCTCTGCGTCGCTCAGGTTGCCGAGCAGCAGCTTCAGTCCGCGGCGCGCCGCCCAGAGCACGGACCGCTCCGACCCGCCGCCGAGCCAGACCCGATCGCGGAGCCCCGCGACGTGCGGCTCGATGCGCGGGATCTGGGGGCCGTACGGCGTGTACAGCGGCTCGGCGTGGAGCGCATGCCCCTCGAGCGCTTCGAGGAACCGCTCGATGAGCGCGTACGGGTCGATCGGCTGCTCCGACCGCCCCAGCGGGGCGAGCAGCTCGCCGTGCGGCGAGGACGTGCTGATCCCGACATTCACCCGCCCACCGGCGAGCGCGTCGACGGTGCCGAAGTCCTCGGCGAGGCGGAACGGCGTCTCGTACCCCAGCGGCACGACGTCGGTCTCGAGCCGGATGGTCTCGGTGCGCTGACTGGCCGCGGCCAGGAACGGGAGGGCAGAGGAGATCCCCCGCTCCAGGTGCCGCTGCCGGATGCCGGCGACATCGAAGCCGAGCTGCTCCCCGAAGGCGAACAGCCGCAGCGTCTCTTCGAGTCCGACCTGAGGCCGGCGGTCGGGATGGTTCCCCGCGAGGATGAATCCTGCGCGGGGAACCAGGCGCTGCGTCATTCGGCGTCCTTCCAGGCCGTCACGAGCGACTCCAGCCGCGAGTCGGCGCCCAGCGTGACATCGTGCACGTCGGCCTGAGTGCCCAGGATCGACGTGAGCTCGTGCACCGGGATCTGGTAGTACTGGCTGGCGATCCGCTCCTGCGCCTCGGCGAGGATGTCGGCGCGTGCCGCCGGGTCGCCCTCGGCGAGCTGCGCCTGGAGCAGCTGCTCGAGCTCCGGGTCGTCGATGCGGAGCTTGGTCGTGGCCTTCGAGAAGGTCGTGCGCAGCACGTCGCCGTCGGCGCGTGAGCTGTTGCCCCACGCGATGTCGAAGTCTCCGGCCTCCTGCTTGGCGAGGTAGTCCGGCACGACGCTGCCCGCGAGGTTCAGCTCGATGCCGGCCTGCTTGAGCTGCTGCTGGATCAGTTCGAGGCTGGTCTGGTTGGGGCCGAAGTTCGTGATCCAGATCAGGTTGAGCGAGAGGCGGTCGCCGTCCTTCTCGCGGATGCCGTCATCGCCGGCGACCCAGCCGGCCCCATCGAGCAGCTTGGCGGCCTTTTTGGCGTCGAATGCGAAGTACGAGCTCTGGTCAGCCCACGAGGGCGTGTTCTTCGCCAGTGCGCTGGTGCCGACGTTGAACAGGTCGTTGAGCGAGGTGTCGCGGACCTCTTCGGCGTTGATCCCCGCGGCGATCGCCTCGCGCACGACGACGTCGGACACGAGCGGGCGCGAGACGTTGAAGGTGAGGCCGAAGCTCAGACCAGGGTTCGCCCGGTAGACGAGCGGCAGGTTCGCGGACTTGATGATGTCGACATCCGTCGGCTGGACACCTCCGATCACGTCGAACTGGTCGGACTCCAGCCCGCCGGTGCGCACGCTCGCCTCGGGCACGACCTGGAAGGTGACGGTGTCGAGGTGCGCGGCGCCATCGTTGCCGCGCACGGCCGGTGACCACGCGTAGTCGTCGCGCCGATCGAGCACGGTGGAGACGTCCTTCGTGTACGACTCGAGCGTGAACGGGCCGGTGCCGACGAGGGAGGCGCCGTCGGCGCGGTCAGCGTAGGGGACGGCGAGTGTCGCCGCACCGACGATGCCGAGACCGACCGCGGCCGTCGCGTTGGGGAAGGCGGCGTTCGGCTTCGCGAAGTGCACCTCGACGGTGTCGTCGTCGACCGCGACGGTCTCCTGGTAGCCCACGAACGCGGCCACGGACGGGCTCAGCGCGCCGGCCGCGACGATGTCGTCGAAGGTCGCCTTGACCGAATCGGCGGTGAGGGGTGTGCCGTCGGAGAACGTGACGTCGTCGCGCAGCTCGAAGGTGAAGACGGTGGCGTCCGCGTTCGCCGTGTAGGAGGTTGCGAGCCAGGGCTCCAGCTCACTCGTCTCGGGGTCCTGGTAGAGGAGCGAGTCGACCAGCTGACGGGTCACGTACCAGGTGTCGTTGCCCGAGCCGGTGCCGGACGGGTTGAGCGAGATCGGGTCGTTCGCGATCGCGAAGACGAGGTCGCCGCCGTCGACGGGGCCGGACGCGGCATCCGCTGACGTGGTCTGCGTTGTGGCACTGGCGCACGAGGCGAGCACGAGCGCGGTCGTCAGTATCGCTGCGGCGGAGAGGGTGGTTCGGATTCTCATGGTGGGTTCCTTGCGGGTACGGGTGCGGTTACGGGTGGGGCGGGAGAGAGGTCGAGGCCTGCCCGCCAGGGATGGCGTCGATGAGGGCTCGGGTGTAGTCGTGCGCGGGGCGCTCGAAGATGTCGTCGGCGGAGCCGGTCTCGACGATGCGCCCCTGGCGCATCACGGCGACCTCGTGGGCGACTTGGCGCACCACGGCGAGATCGTGCGAGATGAACAGGTAGGTGAGGCCGAAGTCGCGCTGCAGCCCGACCAGGAGCGTGAGGATCTGATCCTGGATCAGCACGTCCAAGGCCGAGACCGGCTCGTCGAGCACGAGCAGCTCGGGTGAGATCGCCAGGGCGCGGGCGATCGCCACCCGCTGGCGCTGTCCGCCGGAGAGCTCCGCCGGTCGCCGCTGCAGCACCGAGACGGGCAGGGCGACGACATCCAGCAGCTCGGCGGCGCGCGCCGAACGGCTGCGACGATCGCCGAGCCCGAAGGCGCGCAGCGGGTCGGCGATGATCTGCTCGATCGACTGGCGCGGGTTGAGGGTGGCGTACGGGTTCTGCTGCACGAGCTGCACCCGGCGGCGCAGCTCGCGAAGGCGCGCGCCTCGCAGGTTCGTGACGTCGTCGCCGTCCAGGCGCACGACTCCCGACGTGGGCGGCACGAGGCGCAGCGCGAGCCGAGCCGTCGTCGTCTTGCCCGAGCCGGACTCGCCGACGAGGGCGAGCGTGCGTGCCCGCGGGATCGCGAACGAGACGCCGTCGACGGCGCGCTGCGTGCCCGAGCCGGCGCTGCGGGGCAGCGCGAACTCCTTGACGAGGTCCCGCACCTCCAGCACCGGCGCGGCCCCGGGTGTGGGCTCCGCTTCGCCGGCGGATGCGAACGGATCGCCCGGCCGACCTGAGAGCGCCGGACGGTCGGCGACGCGCACTGTGGCGAGTCGGGATGCCGCGCCCCGCCGGGCGCTGAGGCTCGGCGCCGCCGCGATCAGCTGCTGTGTGTAGCGATCGGCCGGAGCAGACAGCACCTCCGCGGGCGTGCCCGCCTCGACGATGCGTCCGCGATGCATCACGACGATGCGATCGGCGCGGTCGGCGGCCACTCCCAGGTCATGGGTGATGAGCAGGATGCTCGTCCCGGTCTCTGCGCGCAGCTCGTCGAGCTGATCGAGGATCTGCCGCTGCACCGTCACGTCGAGGGCGCTGGTCGGCTCGTCGGCGACGATCAGCTCCGGTCGGCCGATCATCGCGATCGCGATCAGCACACGCTGGCGCATGCCTCCGGAGAGCTCGTGCGGATACTGCCTGGCGCGCACCCGGGCGTGCGAGAGGCCCGCGCGCTCGAGCGCCTCGATCGCCCGTTCCGCGGCGGTCTGCCGATCGGCGAGCCCGTGCACGAGGAGGACCTCGGCGACCTGGGCGCCGATCCGCACCACCGGGTTGAGGCTCACCGTGGGGTCCTGCGGCACGAAGCCGATCCGCTGCCCGCGGATCGGAGCGAGTTCGGCGCTCGTCGCATTCACGAGGTCGATGCCATCGAGGTCGGGGTCGCCCAGCAGCAGCCTCCCGACCGGAATGGTCGCGGCGGCGGGCAGCAGCCGCACGATCGCGTGCGCGGTGGTGGACTTGCCCGAACCGGACTCGCCGACGATCGCGACGGTCTCACCCGCAGCGACGTCGAACGAGACGTCGCGGACGGCCTCGACCGGGCCGCGTGCGGTGCGGTAGGTCACCGCGAGTCCTTCGATGCGGAGGACGGGAGTGCCCCAGGCTGCGGCGGTCATCGGACGCTCCGATCGGGGTCGAGGGCACGCGACAGCCGGTTCGCCGAGAGCACGGTGAGGGCGATCACGATGCCCGGGAACGTGGTCAGCCACCAGGCGGACCGGAGGTAGTCGCGGCCGCCCGACACCAGCGATCCCCACTCCGCGAGCGGCGGCTGGGCGCCGTAGCCGAGGAAGCTCAGCGCCGACACGGCCAGGATCGCGCCGCCCAGTTCGAGCACCGACAGCACCAGCACCGGGCCGAGCGAGTTGGGCAGCACGTGCCGGCCGAGCACCCGGCCCCACCGGTTCCCGGAGGCGTAGGCCGCCTCGATGTAGGGAGCCGAGCGGACGCGAAGCACCTCGGACCGCATGATGCGGGAGACGGATGCCACGCTGGCCGCGCCGACCGCGATCGCGACGTTCACGGTTCCGAAGCCGAGGGCCGTGATGATGGCGAGCGACAGCAGGAGCCCCGGGATCGCGAGCAGGACGTCGGCGCCGCGCATGATCAGGTCGTCGACGGCTCCGCCGGCGAACCCGGCGATGACACCCAGGACCGCGCCGACCAGGATCCCGACCGACACCGCGATGACCGCGGCCGAGATCGTGAGCGGGGTGCCGTGCACGACCCGGGTGTAGAGGTCGCGCCCGATCTGATCGGTGCCGAACCAGTGCTCGGCCGACGGCGGCTGCAGCTTGTCCGCGGGGACTCCGAGCAGCGGATCCCCTGGCGCCAGCAGGCTCGGCCAGATCGCCGCGATCACCACGAGCGCGAGCCATATGACGGCCAGCACGACCGTCGGGCGGCGCAGCAGTTCGATCAGGCGCCGCACCCGTGGGCGGCGGGCGCGGTCGGCGACGGCATCCTCGAACCGATCCGCCGAGGTCTGCGTGAAGGTGTCTGCGGGGCGCTCGGCGGCATCCGGCAGCAAGGCGGTCGTGTCGCTCATCGTGCTCCTCCCACGGGCTCGAGAGCCTCGGATTCGGCGTCGGACGGGACGGGCGCGGCGTCGTCGTCAGACGTGGTCGAGGCGGTGCCGCGTCGCCGCTTGCGCCCGCCGGCCAGCACGATGCGAGGGTCCAGGTGCGGGTAGATCAGGTCGACCGTCAGATTCGCGATGACGAAGACGGATGCCGCGAACAGCACCACGCCCTGCACCACCGGGATGTCCTGCTGCTGCACCGCCGCCGCGGTCACCCGGCCCACCCCTGGCCGGGAGAAGACCGTCTCGGTGACGACCGTGCCGCCCAGCAGCTGTCCCACGATCAGGCCCGTCATGGTCAGCGCCGGCAGGGCGGCGTTGCGGAGGCCGTGCCGCAGGTGCAGCCGGGTGCGTCGCACGCCCTTGGCCCACGCGGTGTCGATGTAGGGCTCACGCAGCGTCGTGTCCAGGCTCTTCGCGAGCAGCTGGGCGATCACCGCCCCGGTCGGCACGGCCAGCGTGATCGCCGGAAGGACGATCGAGATCGGTCCCCCGTCGCCCACGGCCGGGAAGAGCGGGATCGCGAACGAGAACCACTGGATGAGCAGCAGGCCGAGCCAGAAGGACGGCACCGCGACTCCGAGCGGCGGCAATCCGATCAGGAAGTCGGACAGCGCCTTATTGCGGGTGAACGTGGCGAAGAACGCGATGCCTCCGCCGAACACGACAGCGAGGACGAACCCGGCCGCGGCGATCTGCAGCGTCGGCGGGATCGCCTCCGCGAGGATCGTGGTCACCGGCCGGCCGGTGACGATCGATGTGCCGAGATCGCCGTGCAGCACGTCCACCAGCTGGGTGAAGTACTGCACGATGAGCGGGCGATCCAGCCCGAGACGCTGGCGCAGCTCGTCGAGCTGTGCGGCCGAGATGTCGGTCGCCTCGCCGCCGGCCAGCAGGCTCACGGGGTCGGCGGGCAACGCGTAGAGCACGATGAAGGACACCGTGTAGGCAGCCCACAGCACGACCACTGCTTGCAGCAGACGCCTGCCGATATAGAGGGTCACGCGCTCTCCTTGCTCGGTTCGCGGTCTCGGCGGTCGAGTCCGTCGGCCACGATGACAGCCCCTGCAGGCGCCATGTCCGGTTCGGCGTCATCGACGTTCATGTCCTGTCACCGGGGGTCATACGCGACGTCACCCGGGGCTTCGCGGGCCGCCATGCGTCACTCATGAGTCGTCGTGTGAACTCGGATGACGGCATCCGACCCCGCCGACCACCCGGTGGCGCAGGCTTTTCGGAAGCAACTCACGAAGGAACCCGCACACGCCGATGAGCCACACCCTTGCCCCGCACCACGACRCCGCACTGCTCGACAACCCGGCCTGGCACGCCCTGAACGGTCCGCACGCCTCGTTCGCCATCGGCGACGATCTGGTGCGCCGCTACCCGGCGGACGTGGCGCCCTTCGTCGCCGTGCGCACCTGGGATGAGCCGCGCGTCTGGGACGCGCTCCTCGAGCTCGTCGGTCCGGGCGAGGACATCGGCCTCTCCGGCGCCTACCCCGAGCCGCCGGCCGGGTGGGAGGTCCTGGGCCACGGTGCCGGCGTGCAGCTGGTGGAGACGGACATCCTGACTCCGCGCCCCGACGACGAGGCGATCCTGCTCGGCGCCGACGACGTGCCCGAGATGCTCGCGATCGTCGAACGCAATCAGCCCGGCCCGTTCCGCCCGCGCACCTACGAACTGGGCCGGTATGTCGGCATCCGTCGCGAAGGCAGGCTCGTCGCCATGGCCGGGGAGCGGATGCACCCGGAGGGCTGGACCGAGATCAGCGCGGTCGCCACGGATGCCGAGTACCGCCGGCAGGGACTGGCGTCGCGGCTCGTGCTCGACGTCGCGTTCCATATCCAGGAGCGCGGCGACCGGGCGCTCATGCACGCTGCAGCGACCAACGTGAACGCCATCGCGGCGTACGAGCGCCTCGGGTTCGCCCTGCGCACGCGCACGACCTTCTCGGCCGTGCGCACCCCTACAGAAGGAGCCTCATCGTGACCGAACCCGTGCAGATCGCGGTGGCACTGGATGGTGCCGGCTGGCACCCGGCCGCCTGGCGGGAGGCCGATGCCCAGCCGCGCGAGCTGACCTCCCCGCGCTACTGGCGCGACCTCGTCAGGCCAGCGGATGCCGCGGGCATCGTCTTCGCGACGATCGAGGACGCCCTCTCCTTCGGCGGCCGCGCCAGCGGCGACGGCGAGCCCCGGGCCGACCGGGTGCGCGGACGCCTCGACGCCGTCCTCCTGGCCTCGTACCTGGCGCCCCTCACACGCCGCATCGGACTCGTGCCAACGGTGACCACGACCCACCCGGAGCCGTTCCACCTCGCCACCGGACTGCAGACCCTCGACCACGCGAGCCACGGCCGCGCCGGCGCACGCATCGTCGCGGGCTCATCACCCGCCGAGCGGGCGAACTTCGGCCGCCGCACGGACGGGCCGACCGGCTTCCCGGCGTCGGGCCGCGTCGAGGATGACACCGCGTGGCAGGCGGCCTTCCGCGAAGCCGGCGAGGTCGTCGAGGCGATCCGGGGCCTTTCGGACTCGTGGGAGGACGACGCGATCATCCGCGACCTCGAGACCGGGCGATTCCTCGACCGCGACCGGGTGCACAACCTCGAATTCGAGGGTGAGTTCTTCTCGATCACCGGCGCATCGATCGTGCCTCGGTCGCCGCAGGGGCAGCCGCTCATCACCGCGCTCGCGCATCAAACGGTCCCGTATCGCTTCGCCGCCGAGCACGCCGATGTCGTGTTCATCACCCCCGCCGACGCGGCCGCGACCGCCGGCATCCTCTCCGAGCTCGCCGAAGCGGCCGCCGAGGCACGCTCCGAGCCCGAGCCGCTGCGGGTCTTCGCCGACCTGATCGTCGTGATCGAGGCCACGAAGGCGGCGGCGGATGCGGCGTGGGCTCGCCTGCAGTCGCACGAGCAGCTCGTGACTGACGCGCGCGTCGTGGTGGGCACCGCGGACGACGTCGTCGACGTCATCCGCGAGCTGTCCGCCGCCGGTGTCGACGGGGTGCGGCTGCGCCCGGCGCGTCTTCCCGCCGATCTCACCGCCATCACCGCGAACGTGATCCCGCGCGCGAGCGCGGCCGGCATCCTGCAGTCCGACAACGGCGCCGCCACCCTGCGCGAGCGCCTCGGCCTGCCGTTGCGCTCGAGTCGATACACCCGACAGGAGGTTTCGGCATGAGCCGCTCTGCATCGAAGCGCCAGATCCACCTCGCCGCCCACTTCCCCGGCGTCAACAACCAGACAGTGTGGACCGACCCGACCGCGGGCAGCCAGATCGACTTCTCGTCGTTCGAGTACTTCGCCCGCAACGCCGAGCGCGGGCTGTTCGACTACATCTTCCTGGCCGAGGGCCTGCGGCTGCGCGAGCACCGCGGGCAGGTGCACGACCTCGACGTGCTCGGCCGCCCGAACACGCTCGCGATCCTCGCGGCGCTCGCCGGCGTCACCGAGCACATCGGTCTCGTCGGCACGCTCTCCACGACKTTCAACGAGCCGTACGAGCTCGCCCGTCAGCTCGCGACGCTCGACCACCTGTCCGGCGGTCGCGCCGGCTGGAACGCGGTCACCAGCTCCGACGCCTTCCACGGCGCGAACTTCCGCCGCGGCGGCTACCTCGACCACGCCGACCGCTACACGCGCGCGTCGGAGTTCGCCGAGATCTCCAAGCGCCTGTGGGCCTCGTGGCAGGACGACGCGATCGTGGCGGATGCCGAGGCCGGCGTCTTCCTCGACGGCGCTGGTGTCGCGCCGGTGCGCTTCGACAGTCGCCTCTTCGACATCGACGCCCTCTTCGACATTCCGCTCTCCCCGCAGGGACGCCCGGTCATCGTGCAGGCCGGCGACTCCGCGGACGGCCGGGACTTCGCCTCCGATCATGCCGACGTCATCTTCTCGGGGCACACCGAGTTCACCGACGCGCAGAACTTCTACCGCGATGTGAAGGGGCGGCTCGCCGAGCGCGGGCGCTCCGAGGACTCGCTCAAGATCCTTCCTGCCGCCAGCTTCGTCCTCGGCGACACCCTCGAAGAGGCGAAGGAGCGCTCACGCGAGATCGCGCTGGCGCAGGTGCGCCCCGAGACGGCGATCACCTATCTCGAGCAGATCTGGAACCGCGACTTCAGCGGCTACGACGCCGACGGCCCGCTTCCGGATGTCGAGCCCGACACCGGCGTGGAGTCCGCCCAGGGCTTCGCGAACCGCCACGCGGCGGTGCGCGCGCGGATCGCGAGCCTGCGTGAGGTCGCCGCGACCGAGAATCTCAGCATCCGGGATCTCATCATCCGGCTCACCGCGAACCACACGTTCGTCGGAACGCCCGATTTCGTCGCCGCCGAGATCGACCGGTTCGTGCAGGAGCGCGCGACCGATGGCTTCACCGTCATCGGGCACGTCACCCCGCACGGGCTCGACGAGTTCACCGAGCGCGTGATCCCCCTCCTGCAGGAGCGCGGCTCGTACCGCACGTCGTACGAAGAGGGTGCGACGCTGCACGACCTGCTGGAGCTCGCCCCGGTGCGGGCGGGGGCGCCGGTCGCCGCAGGCCGGTGACCGAGACGGATGCCGCGGCCGCGGTCCTGCGGCTGGTCTTCGTGGGCGCCGGCCCGCGCGCGGTGATGCTGCTCGAACGCGTCCTCGCGCACCTGGGCGAGCAGCCCGGCCGCCTCGACATCACGCTCGTCGACCCGCACCCGCCCGGCGCCGGACGCATCTGGCGGTACGACCAGTCCCCGCTGCTCAAGCTCAACTCGATGGCGCGGGATGTCACCGTGTTCACCGACGACACCTGCACGATCGACGGCCCGGTGCGCCCCGGTCCGTCGCTGATCGAATGGGCTGAACTCGTCCGCAACGGTGCACTTCCGGAGGTCGAGATCACGGATGCCGGGGTCACCGCCGAACTGCACGCGCTGGCCGGCGACAGCTTCCCGACCCGGCAGCTGCAGAGCTGCTACCTCGACTGGTTCTGGCGCACGACGGTGGACGCGGCTCCCGCCGGGGTATCGGTGCGCTGGCTGCGTGACACCGTGACCGGGGTTCGGCCCGACGCCTGGGGCCACGCTGTCGATCTCGCCGGCGGCGACCGGCTGGGCGCCGACCTCGTGATCTACGCGGTGGGTCATAACGGGCGCACGCCGGCCGGACCGACCGCCGCGCTGATCGCCGACGCCGCCGAAGCGGGACTGACTTACGTCCCCCCGGACTTCACCGCCGACGCCGAGCTGTCCGCGCTCGCCCCGGGCGAGGATGTCATCGTCCGCGGCATGGGCCTGGCCGCCGTCGACCTCGTGGTGCTGCTCGCCGAAGGGCGCGGCGGCCGCTTCCACCGTGACGCCGACGGCCCGCTGCGGTACGAGGCATCCGGTCGCGAACCGCGCCTGCACATCGGCTCCCGCCGGGGGGTGCCCTACCGGTCCAAGGTGTCGTCGGTCATCCAGGGCGATCCGCCGCAACTCGAAGTGCTGACGAAGGATGCCGTCGCCCGCCTCGTCGCCCGGCCCGCGCCGGTCGACTTCGAGCGCGACCTGTGGCCGCTGATCACGCAGGAGCTCGTCTGGGGCCACTACCGGGAGCTGTTCACCGGGCATCCCGAGCGGGTGACCGGCACGTGGGACGAGTTCCGCGAGGTACTGCGCGACCACGCGCACGACGTGCATGATGTGGACGTGCTGCGGGGAGCCGCCGAGCGGTTCGTCCCCGATCCGCTCGACCGCTTCGATGTGCCCGCCCTGGATCGACCGCTCGGCGCGGAGACCTTCGCCTCCGCTGAAGAACTGCAGCACCGCATCCGCCGCCACATCGCCGACGACCTGACGCTGCGCACCACGCAGGAGCGCAGCAGCGCGCAGGCCGTCTTCTTCGCGGTTCTGCTGTCGTTCCTGGCGCTCGCCGATGTGCCGCCGGAGCGGTGGAGCGCCCGGTCTCGCGCCGTCGCGTTGCCCGTGACGTGGCACACGTTCTTCAGCTACGTGGCGAGCGGGCCGCCCGCGCACCGGCTCGAGGAGCTCCTCGCACTCTCCGAGGCCGGCGTCGTCCGCTTCCTCGGCCCGGATGTCGATGTCCGGATCGACGCAGAGCGCGGGTTCGTGGCATCCAGCCCCCGCGTGGCGGGCGAGACGGTCGCCCGCGCGCTCGTCGACGCCTGGCTGCCGGAGTCCGGTGCGGCTGTCAGCGACAACCACGCCCTCCGAGAACTCGCCGCCGCGCATGGCCGGGAGTTCCGCGTCGCGGATGCCTCGTTCGAAGGCTCGCTCGGGCGCATCGACGTCGACGCCGACGGCCGCGTCGTCGCTCCCGACGGCTTCGCCCACGAGTCGCTGTTCGGCGTCGGACCGTTCACCGCGGCCACCGAGGCCGGAGCTTTCACGCGCCCGCGCGGCGATTCGCTGTCCTTTCGCCAGACCGACCGCGTCGCCGGGGCCATCACGGCGCGGCTGCGCGATCTCGCCGACGCCGGCGTGACCCCGGAACTCGCCCTGCGCTGAGGTGTCAGGAGACGGCGTGCCGGTGTGCCCAGGCAGTCGTCGTCGGGCCTCGTGCTTGGCATCTCGAAATTGGTCGAGAATGTCGGCTGATCAGGCTGATTTCGGGGTCGGAATGTCGGTGGCCCTCAGCAGAATAGGGGTATGAAAGACCTCATCGACCGCCTCGAAGCACTCGACGCGATGATCGCTGAGGTCGTGGCCGAAGCTGTAGTCGGCGGGGCGCTGCGGATCGCCGACGAGGCTGATCTCCTGTCTCTGATGTCGACGACGGCGCGGATCGGCCGGCGGCTSGATGCGGTGCTGATCGASGCGGTCGGCGAGGTCGAGACGCGGTCGTCGTCGGGTGATCGGGACGAYCGGATGACGACSCGGYTCGGCTGCCAYGAYGTCAGCGARCTGGTGGARCGGGCCACGCTGTGCKCCCGGTCGACGGTSTCSCGGYTGCGYCGCGCCTCGAGTGCCGTGCGGCCTGAGGYGTCSCTCACCACCGGTGAGCTGCTCGASCCGGCGCTCCCKGSSATGCGCGCGGCRMTGTGCGAGGGGCTTRTCGGCGTCGAYGGGCTGGTCGCGGTCGCCGGTCCGCTGCTGTCGGCGAGGTCGCGGATCTCCCGGGAGGCGCTGCTCGCCGCCGACGCGGCACTGGCTGCTCAGTCGCGCGGCGAGGGCCCGGATGGTGCGCCGCCGATGGGTGCCGACCTGCTGCGGGTGCAGGCGCAGGCGTGGTCGATCGCGCTCGATCAGGATGGCGCCGAACCACGGGAGCGGATGACCGAACACAAGCGCTCCTTCACGCTCGGCGCGCCGACCGACTGGGGCGTCCCGTGCCGGGGGAACCTCATGCCCGAGGTCGCCGCGCAGCTGCAGATGATCTTCGACGCGCACAGCAACCCGGCCTACCACGGCGTCCGGTTCACCGAAGACTCCCCCAGCGACGGCGAACCCGACGACGCGGTGGTTCCGCGCGACTTCCGGACGCGCGCGCAGCAGCAGCACGACGCGCTCGCCAGCGCCCTGTCGGTGGCGGCCTCCAGTGGGCTGCTGCCCACGATCGGCGGCGCCGCCCCGACCCTGATCGTGTCCGTCCGCGAAGAGGACGCCGAGCGCGGCACGGGATACGCGCACGCGCAGGGCTGCGACCTGCCSCTCGGRATGRSGGCGGCGCTGCATGTCGGSTGCGCCGGCACCATCCAGCGGATCACGTCCCGSGACGACGGCCGCATCGTCCGGATCGGCATCGARGAGCGSGTGTTCAACCGGCACCAGCGCCGCGCSATCGCCCTCCGCGACGGCGGSTGCATCATCCCCGGCTGCGGCATCCCCGCCGGATGGTGTGAAATCCAYCACGTTCTCGAGCACGTGAATGGCGGACCTACCCACACCGATAACGGTGTGCTGCTCTGCTGGTTTCATCACAGATTCATCGACTTCTGCGGATGGAAGATCCGGATGAACCACGGCGTCCCCGAAGTGCAAGCCCCCAGCTGGTGCGACGCCACCCTCCGATGGCGGCCCGTCACCACCTCCAAGACCCGACTCCAGGACGCAGTCCTCCGGCACTGAACCCGGGTGGGCGTTGCCGCAGCGTCGACCGCGGATCGACTAGCGATAGTCGATTATCGGGTACTGTGTGGTCATGTCCGATGCAACGGCGCGAATGCAGAGTCTCGACAGGGGCCTGCTGTCTGATCAGATCTACTCGATGATTCGAGGCATGATCCGAGATTCGACGCTGCAGCCGGGCGAGCAGCTCGTCGAGTCTCAATTGGCCAGACAGCTGAAGGTCAGCCAGTCCCCCGTGCGGGAGGCCCTCAAGCGCCTGACGCACGACGGCCTCGTGCAGCAGGTGCGACACCATGGCAGCTTCGTCGCCGACTACTCGCGAGCCGAGGTCGAACAGGCCAGAGTCGCACGGGTGACGCTCGAGGAGCTCGCCGCACGCTTCGCGTGCGGCCGACTGGATGCCGCTGCCCGCTCGTCACTCGAGTCCTTGATCGCAGACATGTCGAGGTCGGCGATGGTGAACGATGTGACCGCGTTCCGCGAGTTCGACTTCGAGTTCCATCGGGCGGTCATCGTCGCGAGCGGCAACAGCTATCTTCCCCGCATGTGGGACATCATCGAGCCGAGTCTCCGCTCCCTGCACGTCCTGTCAGATCCCGGCTATGCCGGGGACTGGCATCACGTCGCGGAGTCGCATCGCGATCTGCTCGACGTCCTCGAAGGCGATGCGCCGGACCGCGCGGCGGATCTCTTCCGCCGTCATGCGAGCGGTGAGCTCCACCTCTCCGAACGCCATGGAAGCCAGGAGTCGCAGACCGCCGAGCCGTAGCCGCTCGGCGTCTCGCACCGGCTCCCACCAGCCACTCAGCTTGCTTTTTCTACAATTGCCCGCTGTCGTCGTCGCGCTCGATCCATGCGCGATCCGCCCCGCCCGAACCCGACGTGTGGAGCGAGCCCGACATCGCCAAGACGATTATCGATTTTCGCTATTGCCAACGATTATCGATTATCGTACGCTTGCCCCGACCCTCACCAAGGGGCCCGAAATACTACGGAAGGTTCAATGATGATCACACGCCGTTTCAGCCTGGCGGCAGCAGCGAGTCTCGCTGTCGCCGGCCTCGCCCTCGCCGGGTGCAGCAGCTCAGGAAACACGCCTGCCGCCTCCGATGAGAAGGTCGAGCTCAGCATGCTCGTCAACATCACGCCCAACCTCACCGAGGAGTTCTGGAACGAGCTGGTCGCGCCGTTCGAGAAGGCGAACCCGAACATCGACGTCAAGATCCAGCCGCCGGCTGAGTCCGTCGCGAAGACGCTGCCTACGCTCCTCGCGTCCGGCGACGTCCCGGACATCGTCGAGACGCTCGCGCCCACCGCGGAGCTCGCGCCCGAACTCGTCGACCTTTCGCAGTACGACTGGGCCAAGAACGGTCCCCTCGCCGAGCAGTACGCGATGGACGGCAAGATCCTGACGGCCGGCGTCGGCTTCCAGCTTCAGGGAACGGTGTTCTACAACAAGCAGGCGTTCAAGGATGCCGGCATCGAGGCCACTCCCACGACGATGGAGGAGTTCGAGGCGGACCTGAAAAAGCTCAAGGATGCGGGCTGGACGCCGATCCAGTCCGGCGGAGAGTGGATGACCAACCTCTCGCTGCAGTACACCGCGATCCCGTCCGTCATCGGCGAGGAGCCCGACTGGTACCACGGCATCTCCTCAGGTGACCTCGTCTGGAGCGACACCTACCGCGACTCTGTCGAGCGTTACGCGTCGTGGGTGAAGGATGGCTACATCCCAGCCGACTCGGTGGGCGTGAAGTACCCCGACGCTGAGACGTCGTTCCTCGCAGGCAAGGCGGCCATGTACCCGATGGGCAGCTGGTTCGCCGCCGCCGAGGCAAAGGCAACCGACAAGCCCGAGATCGGCGTCTTCGCGGCTCCGGCCGTAGAGGGTGTCACTCCGGCGCAGATCGCGAACCTCGCTGCCCCCTACGTCATCATGAAGGCGTCCAAGCACCAGGACGCGGCGGCGAAGCTGGTCGAATTCCTCGTGACCGACAAGGACGCCGTCATCGCCCAGCTCAAGATCGACGGAAACTTCCGCGAAGGCTACGAGTACGAGACCACGCCGCTCGGTGAGGAACTGCAGCAGATCATCGCAGACACTCCCGCCGACGCCTTCACCCCCTCCGGCGACGGCTACGGCGGACGCACCGTTCCGGCCGGCTACGGCGCCGAGCTGAACACCCAGACCCAGGGCCTCATCACCGGCGGATCAGCCGATGCCATGCTCGCGGCGATGGACGCCTGGTTCGAAGCGAACCGCTAAGAAGCACCACTCATCGGGGGCGCGAGTTCCGGCTCGCGCCCCCATCCCCCACCCCCACCACTCAACGATGAATGGAGGCCGACGATGGCAGATGCATCCCGCGCCCTGGTTGTCTGGAAGCGTCGACTGCCCGGCTTCCTCATGAGCGCCCCGGCGGTCATCGTGTTCCTTGCGATGTTCGTCATTCCGATGGGGCTGGCGTTCGTGCTGAGCCTCACGAGCTGGACCGGCTACAGCCTCAACCTCGACTTCATCGGCTTCGACAATTACCTCGACGCCTTCAAGAACCCGCGCACTCTCGACGCAGCGATCTTCACTGCCATCCTCGCCGTCGCGGGCACCATCCTGTGCAACGCGGTCGGCCTCGGCCTGGCCGCGCTGATCAGCGGACCGGGCGCGACGAATGCGGTCGCCCGCACGGTCTTCTTCTACCCCTACATCATCAGCGCGCTCATCATCGGGTTCCTGTGGTCGGCGCTGCTCGCCCCGCATGGCGTCGTGAACAGCATGCTCGGCCAGGCCGGGTGGGGCTCGATCCCGTTCCTCACCGATCCGATGTTCGCGAAAGCCACCGTGATCTTCACGGTCGTCTGGTCGCACTTCGGCTTCAACATGATCCTGTACATCGCGGGCCTCAAGTCGATCCCCGCCGAGTACTACGAGGCCGCCACCGTGGACGGCGCGAACCGCTGGGCGCGGTTCCGCCACATCACGCTGCCGCTCCTCGCTCCGATCGTCACCGTGAACGTCGTACTCACGCTGGTCGGATTCCTCAAGGTCTACGACATCGTGCTCGCCCTCACGGACGGCGGTCCGGCCGCCTCGACACAGACCATCGTCTACCAGATCCTGATGGACTCGTTCCAGAACGCCAAGCTGGGCTTCGGTGCCGCCCAATCGGTCATCCTGCTGATCGTCACGGCGATCCTGGGTCTTGCCGTTACCCTCTCCCGTCGTGGAGCCGAGAAGAAGGTGAGCGAGTGATGTCGACGACCGATGCGGTCATGACTCCCGTGGCAGCCGACCTCACCAGCGAGGCCGCAACCGAGAAGGACACCGCCGTCAAGAACCGCAAGCGCCGCAGCCGTACCACGAAGATCAAAGAGCCCCTCGCCGGCAAGGTGTTCAAGTGGCTCATCCTCGGTCTCGTGGCCGTGGTCATGCTCGTCCCGCTGTACATCATGGTGATCAGCGCCTTCAAGCCGGCGCAGGACATCCTGCTGAACCCGCTCGGCTTCTCGCCGGGCTCGTTCACGCTGGACTATCTCGTGAAAGCCGCCACGAGCGAGCGATTCAACGTGATCGCCGCGTACGGCGTCACGCTGCTGTTCGTGCTGCTCGTCAACCTCTTCTGCATCCTCCTCGCCGCGCCGGCGTCGTATGTGATCGCACGCGGGCGGCGCAAATGGCACCTCGCGCTGCTCCTGCTCTTCGTGTCGGGGCTGTTCATCCCGGGCCAGGTCACGCTCATTCCCGTCGTGTTCGTGCTGCGGATGCTCGGACTCATCGGCACGATCCCCGGATTCGTGCTGTTCGAGACAGCGCTCACCCTGCCGATCACGATCTTCCTGTTCACGGCGTACCTGCGCACCGTGCCGCGGGACATCGACGAGGCGGCGTCCCTCGACGGCGCGGGAAAGATCCGTGCGTTCTGGTCGTGCATCTTCCCGATCATGAGGCCGGCCGTGGCGACGATCGTGGTGCTGAACTCGATCAGCGTCTGGAACGACTTCATCAACCCGCAGGTGATCCTCGGCCCTGGTTCGGGGATCTACACCGTGACGACAGGCGTGTACGCGGCGGTCGATCAGTACTCCACCGACTACACCACCGTCTTCCCGACGCTGCTGCTCGCGATCGCGCCGGCGCTCATCTTCTTCATCGTGATGCAGCGTCACATCATCGGCGGCCTGGTCGCCGGGGCGACCAAGGGCTGATCCCGTGCCCGACTGGGAGATCCTGACCACCCCCCTCCGGGAGATCCCCGCCTGGGCGGTGCTGGAGCGGAGGCTGTTCGAGGAGATCGAGCGGGCGTGGCCGCGGTTCGCGGAACGCTACTGCGAGAGCGATGGACGCCTTCGCTACACCGGACCCCTCGAGAGCCGTGATGGGGTGGACGACTTCTACGAGCCGTTCTTCAACTGGCCGTCTTTCTTCGCACTCGGCGGCGGGCACGAGATCCTCGAAGCAGCGAAACACCACTGGCGTGGGGTCACCGCACAGCTCACCGAAGCGGGCATGCTCACCGACGAGTACGAGAACGGCTACGACTGGTTCCACCAGGGCGAATCGCTCATCTTCTTCTACGCTCTCTGCGCCGCCGATCCTGACGACGCCGAGTTCCGCGAGCGTGCGCGCCGATTCGCCGATCTCTATCTGGATCAGGCAAAGGGCAACTACGACCCGGCAGCCAACGTGATCCTCGCTCCCCACAACGGCGCTAGCGGGGCGCTCGAGGGCGTCGGCGACGAGTGGGAGTCGTATTCGGCCGGCCAGCTCAATATGAAGCCGTACGGGCTGCCGCTCGAGGGGATCCCCGGCATCGACACGTGGGCTGACCTCGAGGATCCGGCGAACGCGGACCTCATGGGCGCCGAGATGCGCCGCCGTGCGCACGGAGACGTGGCGGTCAATCTCGGGGCGACGAGTCTGGTCGCGAACCACTGGCTCTATGACGGAGATCAGCGCGCGGCCGCGTGGATCACGCGTTACGTCGATGGATGGCTCGAGCGGGCCAGGGCGAACGGCGGGCTCCTCCCCGACAACGTGGGCCCGGACGGCATCGTGGGATCGCTTCAGGATGGGCGCTGGTATGGCGGCCACTACGGCTGGACCTGGCCCCACGGCCTTCCCTGCGTCGGCATGGCCGCGCTGATCGGCGCGACGAACGCCGGGCTGGTCACCGGCGACGATGGGTATCTCGAGCTGGCCCGCGTGCCACTCGACACCGTCGTCGCGGCGGGGATCACGGCATCCGTCGCAGATACCCCGATGAGTCTCCGCGACAACTGGCTCAGCCGTCTCGGCGAGGACGCGGCGACGCCTGCACTGCTAGTCCCGCACCGGTACCGGCCCAGCGGCTGGTTCGATTTCGGCCCGATCCCGCTCGAACTGCCGACCTGGCTCTGGTGGGTGTCGCGAGACCGCGCGGATCTCGAACGGCTCCGTCGGCTGATGGCCGTCCAGCCCGAGTCGCCCACCGCGGTCAAGCCGTTCCGCGACAAGGCGGAGGGCGGTCACGACCTGCCGTGGCTGAGCTTCCTGGCCGGCGAGAACCCCGACTACCCCGAACGTGCGCTCTCGATGGCACTCGGACAGGTCGCGCGCCGGGTGGCGCTCATGCAGACCGAGGATCCCGACCCGGCGACCATGCACATCCACTTCTGGCAGCGTGTGCAGCCGGTCGTGACCGAGGTGCTCACCCAGCTCATCTCCGGCGCGCCGCAGGTGCTCTACAACGGCGGGCTTCCGCTGGTCGCGGTCAGCTACGAGGATGCCGACCTGGCGCGTCCGGGGCTGCCACCGGATGTCGCGGCCCTGGTCTCCTCGATCGACGGCGATCGACTGGCGATCGAACTGGTGAACCTGTCGAATCTGGAGTCGCGCCGCATCCGGATCCGCCCTGGCCGGTTCGGCGAGCGCGACATCAGCACCGTGCAATCGACCGGGGAGGTCGATTCCGCCTACCCGGGAGACCCGGTCCGGTACACATCGGTGCCCGGGAGGATCGTCACGGCCGAGTTGCCCGTCGACGCGCCGGACCTGCTCGTAGAGCTTCCCCCCGCGCATCGCGCCGATCTCGTGCTGACCATCACCGAACCCATCAGACCGCCGCGGCATCACGTCGCCCGTCCAGCATCAACCGAAGGGACCCCATCATGACCGACCAGGTGACCGCCCCACCGCCCCGCGCCGTCGACCTGCCGATCCGGGGCGGCGCGTGGAGCCGTCCGGACGCGGAAGAACTCGAGGCCATGCAGGAGATCGGGTCGGCCACCGCCTGCTCGAAGCTGCATGGGCTCGGCATCCGTCGCACGTTCGTGGAGGGGCCGCGCCCGCTCGTGCCCGGCCAGAAGGTGGTCGGCTCGGCGCTCACCCTGCAGTTCATGCCCCAGCGAGAAGACCTCGCCTCGGGGCTCTCGCAGGAATACGTCGAGCGCCACACGGCGCTCTGGGCCGTGATGGAGACGGTGCAGCCCGGCGATGTGCTCGTCATCCAGGCGTATGGCAGCGCCTTCTCCGGATGCATCGGCGACATCCTCGCCCGCTATTTCCAGCGCAAGGGCGGCGCGGGCATCGTCGTCGACGGCCGCATCCGCGATGCCGGCCGCATCCGCGAACTCGGTATCCCGGTCTGGTGCACCGGCACCACGCCGCACTACGCCTCGCAGTCGGAGCTCTTCCCCTGGGCCTACGACGTGCCGGTCGCGGTCGGCGGTGTGCTCTGCATGCCCGGCGACTTCGTCGTCGCCGACGACGACGGCCCCGTCATCGTCCCGCAGGCTCTCGCGCGGGATGTGCGTGAATCCGCCAAGGACCACCAGGACTGGGAGGTCTTCAGCCGTGAGCGCCTCGACAGCGGCGCCCGGCTGAGCGACTACTACCCCCTCACCCCGGCGACCCGCGAGGAGTACGAGGCATGGCGCTCGGCGACCAGCTCGCCCCGCTGATCCCACCCGAAGGACTGCTCGCCGGCGTCGGCCTCGGCTGCGCTCCGATCGGCGACCTGTTCACCGCCGTCAGCGAGGCCGACGCCGACGAGACCGTCGCGACGGCGCTCGCCTCCGGCATCCGATTCTTCGACACGGCCCCGCACTATGGTGCCGGGCTCAGCGAACGCCGGCTCGGCAGCGCCCTCGAGGGCGTCGACCGCGACAGCGTCGCGATCGCGACCAAGGTCGGCCGCCAGATCGTCGACGCGCACGGCGACGTCGTCCCGCCAGGCGGCGTCGGTGTCCGCACGATCGGGGATCTCAGCGGTGACGGCGTGCTCCGCAGTCTCGAATCGAGTCTCGCCCGGCTCGGCGTCGACAGGATCGACGTGCTCTACCTGCACGACCCCGACGACGTCGATCTCGCACTGCGGACCGCGATCCCCGCGATGCTCCGGCTGCGCGCGGAGGGCGTCGTCAGAGCGATCGGCGTGGGCATGAACTTTTCCGCACCGCTCGCGAGGTTCGCCGCGGAGTCGGATGTCGACCTGGTGATGGTCGCTGGCCGCTACACGCTCCTCGACCGTTCCGCCGCCGAGGACCTGCTCCCGGCGGCGGCCTCGCACGGCGTCGACGTCATTGCGGCCGGGGTCTTCAACACCGGGATCCTTGCCGATCCTGCCGACGACGCCCGCTACGACTATCGCCCCGCTCGTCCCGATGAGCTCGCGCGGGCCCGCGCCATGCAGCAGCAGTGCACCGATCATGGGGTGCGACTCGCCGCCGCCGCCATCGGCTTCCCGCTGCGGCACCCGGCCATCACGGGCGTTGTGGTCGGGGCGCGAACAGCCGACGAAGTCCGGCAGTTCGCGGCGGACGCCACCGCCGTCGTGCCGGCCGCGCTGTGGCACGAGCTCGATGGCTGACGCCGTGCCCCCGATCATCGACGCGCACGTCCACCTGTGGGACACGAGCCGGTTCGACCTGCCCTGGCTCGCCGGCGTGCCCGAGCTCGCGCCGCGCTACCGGGTCGTCGATCTCCAGACGGCGATCGGCGATCGCCCGGTCGTGCAGGCGGTCGCGGTGCAGGCCGGCGAGTCGGCCGAGGAAGCGGAGTGGCTGTTCGGTGAAGCGGGCGGGCAGACCGCTCTTCCCTTCCGGGTGGTGCTTCAGTACGAGGCGGCTGCCGGGACGTGGCTTGGCCGGGTGCAGGCGGCCGTCGACCGGCTCGGCATCGTGCCGGCTGGTGTGCGCCTGCCGCTCCATCGCCGCGCTGCGCATTGGTTGGATCTGGATGGCCTGGACAGCCTGCTCGGACGTCTTGAGGAGCAGGGCATCGTGCTGGAGCTGCTGCTCCGGCCCGACCAGATCGCCGTCGTCCAGCAGTTGGCCGCCGCGCACCCGCGGTTGGAGATCGTGCTCTGCCATCTGGGGCTGGGCGCGCTCGCCCCGACGCCGGAGTGGCGGACCGCTCTGGCTCGTCTGAGCGGCAGCCCCCACGTCTCGGCGAAGATCTCCGGCGTCTTCACTCGGCATGAGACGCGATCGGACGCGGATGCCGCCGCGCGAGGTGCCATCGACGCCGCGGTCGACGCTCTCGGCCCCGATCGCCTCATGTTCGGCAGCGACTGGCCGATGTCGACGCGGGTCGGAAGCTACGCAGAGATCATCGACCGGACGGCCGGCGCGCTCCCGGTGCTGACCTCGAGCGAGTCGGCGGCAATCTGGAGACGCACGGCACAGCGGATCTACGGTCCCGCGTAAGCCCGGCGATTCAGCGTTCGGCCTGCGCCGGGTCGGCGCCCGGCTGGTCGGCGTGCAGGTCCGCGATGAAGCGGTTGATGATGGGCCCCATGGGCCGCTCGGGATGACCGGCCATGCCGATGGCATGCGCGCTGAAAAGGTCGTCGGCGGCTTCTGGGTCATCACCCTCGAGCACCTCGAGAAGGGCGCGGTGCATGTCGGCGACGACATGCCAATCGCCGTCGTACGCGGGGTCTGACAGCACGTGCATCGATCGGAGACTCGGCTCGAGGATGTCCCACATCCGCGGCAGGTAGACGTTTCCGCCGGCGAGCACCACCGCCTTGTGGAACTCGAAGTCCAGTTCGCGGAACGCCGCGATGTCGCCCTGGTCGGCCGCGGCGTGCATCTGGTCGATGATCGAGAAGAGCACGGCTCTGACTGCCGAGTCGATGCGCCCCTGCGCCAGACGAGCGGCCAGGCCCTCCAGCGCCACCCGTGCGATGCGGGCATGCTCGGCTTCGCGCGGGGAGAATTCGGCGACGAATGTGCCGTGGTGCCGCACCTGCGTGACCAGGCCCTCGTGCGCCAGTCGCTTGAGCGCTTCTCGCACGGGCGCCTGACTGACTCCGAGTCGTCGCGCCAGCAACGACTCGACCACCTGCTCGCCGGGCTTCAAGGTCGAGTCCTTGATCATCGCCTTCACGAGCACATAGATGCGATCCGAGAGCAGACCGCGATCCAACTCCAGTGACATTCCCCCAAGATCCGACACGCCCGGAGTCTATCGAAAATCGCTAGCCAACGGCCGGTTTCGGGCTCCGGCCTGCTTCTTCGAGGTCTTCGCGCGTCGGCCAGTCGAGGTCCCAGATCAGTCGCCCCAGCGGCCTTTCGACGGGTGGCGACGATCCTTCCACCAGAAACGGCTCCACCAGCTCGCGCCACCAGGCGCTGATCGCCTCGTCCTCGGGGTCCGCCTGCATCGGTTCACGCCCATCCCTCACGACACAGTGCGTGAGCACGTCGCCGCGCAGGTAGATCTGCCACGACACGACACCGCCGCGCCGGAGGTGCCGATCGATCAGTCGAGGAACGGCTCGATGGAAGGCCTCGTAATCCGCCGCCGCTCCGGGCGCCAGCTGCGTGCAGCTCTCGTAGTAGTTGTCCATGGGCGGGTTCATCGTTCTCCTCAGCGTGTCGCGGGCATGGCGGGCGCCATGCGCAGTCCCGGCGGCCGGCATGTCAGAACCGCGGTCGGACATCGACGAAATCGGGTTGGACCACGCGCATGTAGGCGGCGTCGTCGCGATGCGTTCTTCCGGACGCCAGATACAGCCCATGCAGCTCGCGCACTCGGTCCTCATCGAGCTCGACGCCAAGGCCGGGACCGGTGGGGACCTGCACCGCCCCGTCGCGGATCTCGATCGCGCCTGGCTTGATGATGTCGTAGGCGCCGTTCCAGGGGTAATGCGTGTCGCACGCATAGTCGATGCGGGGCATCGACGCCGCAACGTGGGTCATGGCGGCGAGGGAGATCCCCAGGTGTGAGTTCGAGTGCATCGACAGGCCGAGACCGAACGTCTCGCAGATGATCCCCAACTCGCGGGTACGGCGGAGCCCTCCCCAGAAGTGGTGGTCCGACAGGATGATCTGGACGGCGTCGGTCCGCACCGCCTCCGCGATCTGGTCGAAGCCGACGACGCACATGTTCGTCGCGAGTGGGATGCCGGCCGCGCGGGCGACGGCGGCCATCCCGGCCATGCCCATCGTCGGGTCCTCCAGGTATTGGAGCTTCCCGCGCAGGCGCGCCGCCACGTCAAGGGAGGTCTCGATCGACCACGCTCCGTTGGGATCGATGCGCAGCGGGATGCCGGGGAAGGCCTCGGCGAGCGCTTCGATGGCTGCGGCTTCGTCGTCGGGGTGGAACACGCCGCCCTTCAGCTTCAGGGAGCGGAATCCGAATTCATCGATCATCGCCCGGGCCTGACGGACGATGCCGGCCGGGTCGAGTGCCGCTCCCCATCGATCGGGTTCTGCGGCGTCCCGGTGCCGGTCCCACTTGTAGAAGAGGTAGCCGCTGTACTCGACCCTGTCTCGGACTCGGCCACCCAGCAGCGTGCTGACGGGAACGCCGAGAAGCTTGCCCTGAGCATCGTGGCAGGCGACTTCGATCGGCGCGAAGACCGCCCTGCGGATCCCGGCAGGATCTCCCTCCTCGCCGATCGCGCGACCGACCGCCGTCTCGATGGCGGCGAGGTCGAAGATGTTCAGTCCCCGCAGGCCATCGCGCGCCCGCGTCAGCGCGTCGACGATGTCCCGCTCGCCCCACCCCTCGCCCAGCCCGATCACACCGCCGCGCACCACGACCTGGACGATGCTGCGAAGCGCAAGCGCCTCGTGGACGCCCGCCGCGTTGAGGAGAGGTGGATCGGGAAACGCGATCGGGGTGACGATGACGTCTTGGATGATCACGAGAATCCCTTCATCGCACCTGCGCGCACTGACCTTCTCGACTATTATCGATTATCGCAAGCGTGTCAATGCGAATCTCCAGCTGCCACCGAAGGGCACCATGCCATCGTCGATCGTCCTCACCGGCGCCGCGGGCAGCGTCGGGACGCGGCTGCGGCCGCTCCTTCGCGCAGAGGGCCACGAGCTCACGCTCGTGGACATCGCTTCTCCCCCGGATCCTGCTCCCTCCGAGCGGTCGGTGACAGCATCCGTGACGGATGTCGACGCCCTGACGGCCGCATTCACCGGGGCGGACGCCGTGGTGCATCTCGCTGGATTCGCCGGGGAGATGCCGTGGGCTGACATCCTGCGCGTGAACATCGACGGCGGGCGCGGGGTGCTGGAAGCCGCCCGCCGCGCCGGCGTGCGACGCGTCCTCCTCGCGAGCTCGATCCACGCGGTGGGGTTTCACACGCCGGCGTCCGTCGAGGGAACGGCGGTGCCGCCCTTCCGGCCCGACACCTACTACGGGGTCGGCAAGGTGGTGCTGGAGGCTCTCGGCCAGCTGTACGCCGACCGCTTCGGCATGTCGGTCGTCGCCGCGCGACTGGGGACCGTCGAACCTGAGCCCACCAGCATCCGCTCTCTGTCCACCTGGCTGTCGATCGCCGATCTGGCGCGCCTCGTCGCAGCCGTCACCAGGCTCGAGAAGCCGGGCTTCCATACGGTCTGGGGCCTCTCCGCGAATCAGCGGGGCTTCGCCGACCTCTCGGCGGGCGCCGAGATCGGATATGTGCCGGTCGACGATGCCGAAGMCTTCGCTGCCCGCCTCGCGCCCGAGGGGCAGGCCGGTCGGATCACCGAACTGGGAGCGGGATGGATCCACCATCCTCTGGGCGAGCCGTTCTGAAGGATTCCCTCACCCGGTCGTCTGGCGCGGCGTCTTGATGGTCGCCCCGGCAGCGAGGAAGGCCGCCGCGGCCACGATGTGCGCGCCGTCCCACACCGTGCCGGAGAACTCGAACGGGTAGAGCGGGTTCCAGAGGATCGCGATCGCGAGCATCACCGGCACCCACCACCACTGCCGCGCCTGCAGTGCGAACCATCCGATGATGACCGCGAGGATCGCGATGATGTAGCGGACGACCTGGTAGTACTCGTGGCCCACGAGGGCGATGCCCGCGAGGCAGGCGGCTGCGGCGAGGATCGCTGGGGCCAATGCGTTCCGCTGGTACGGGGACGGCTCGCTCTTGGACGCTGCAGGCACCGAAATCTCTCCGTTCGTTGGGCTGCGAGAACCTCAGCCCCGAAGTAGGAGTTTCGCACAGCATCCGTCTCCCTATGGCAGCACGGACATCGCCGAGGTGATGACGGCCTTCGGGTACTGCAGCGCGACGTCGACCGTGAAATGGTCGTCCTCAGCCGTGTAGCGGTTCTGCAGTCCGTCGGCGAGGATCCGCCATGGGCGGTCGTTCGATGCCGTCGATTCACTGCCGTTGTCGGGCAGGAACTGCTCGTAGTCGTACGGGAAGCTGGTCATCGCCCCGAGCGTCGACGACAGCGCGTCCACGCCGACGCGGCCGCCGCCGAGGTCGAACTGGAGGAGCCGCGCGAACCCGGTGGCCCGCTCCCCCGTGTGCGTCCGGAACTCCTGGTAGTCGGCGAGCGATTCGAGCACCGTGTGCCCCGGGATCCCCCCGGCATCCTCGGTCACGATCTTGCCGAGGCCGTGGAAGTGCCCGGACAGCACGACGACGACGTTGCGATTCGGGGCGACGACGCGCTGCCAGAGCCGGTCGGCATGGGAGACCCATCGTGACGAATTGGAACGGCCGGCCGCGAGCTCGACGGTCTTCGGCGTGACGTGCTCGTGCGTGGAGATGATCACGTTGGCATCCGGGTGCGCTGCCACGACGTCTGCGGCCCACGCGATCTCACGCTCCCCGTAGGCATAGGGCAGCGAGAGCATCAGCATCCGGGCGCCCTCGACGGTGAACGTGGAGAAGTTCGCCGTGTTGTCGCCGGGCGCGATCGATCCGCCGTACCAGTCCGTCCCGGCGTAGCGCTCGGGTCCGAAGTACTCGTTGAACAGGTCGCTCGTGACGCCCCGCTTCGAGTCGTGGTTGCCCGGCAGCACGCTGTTGGGCACGCCCGCGTCACCCAGCACCGCCTGCATGCGCGAGGCGATCTCGAACTCATGACGGGCTCGCGCCTCGGGCTGCTCGGGATCGACCCAGTTCTGCACCAGGTCGCCGGTGTGCGTCGCGAACGCGATCTTGCGCTGCGCGGCGCTGCCGACCACCCACCCGACGATGTCCGCGTACACCTCCGGATACGCCTCGGTGAGGTACTGCGTATCCGTCAGATGGCTGACCGCGAAGTCGTATTCGGCCGGGTCGCCGAGCTCCTCGTCGGCCTCCAGCCCTGCGCCGGAGCGGGGCACGACCTGCACCAGCAGCCACGACGCACCGTCGACGACCTCGTCCGCGCGCACCGCCCCGGACAGCTGCCGGGCGGTCGGCGTGGGCTGCGCCACGAGCGCGGACACGTCCCCTGCGGCGGAGTCCAGTTCACGCCAGCGGCCGGATGCCTCGTTCCACACCGAGAGCCGCAGTTCGCTGCGGCCGAGCGCGGTCCCATTCCACTGCACGGTCGCCGGACCGCCGTCGAGTGCGACCGAGAACCGGACGTAAGGGAAGTCGTAGCCGTCGTCGTCCGCTGTGAGCGCTGCCGCCTGCGGCTCGGCGATCACGCGCTCCGCCTTGCCGACCCGGCTCTCGAGCGGCCCAGCCGATGTCCGGCCGGCGTAGGACTCGAGGATCTCGGCATCGGTTCCCGCAGCGGCAGTCGGGCGTGAGACGGACGCCGGCGAGATCAGGCGGGGTTCGGGAGAGACCGCGGCGGCCGCGGCGAGCGCGCGGGTCTCCAGCCGCTCCGTGGACGGCTGGTCGAAGACGCCTGGGGAGGCCAGGGCTGGGGTGAAGTCGTCCATGTTGTCTCCGGTCTGCTGCACGCGCTGGTAGGACTCGCCCCGAAGCCGATCGACGGCGAACACGGGCAGCGAGAGCCCGGACACGCAGGCGCTGGTGATGTCGACGCTGCGGTCCATCTCATTGACGTGGAATGCCCCCACCCCGTCGATGCGCCGCCCGTCGGCATCCTCGACCCAGACGCCGGCCCCCTGGAAGTGGAACGGAGTCTTGAACGTGGCATTCGCGGATGCCGCGGCGTCCGTCCCTTCGAGGGCTGCGAGCCACGTCGTTCCCGGCTTCAGCGCGGTGTCGGCGGGGATGATGGCCAACGGGGCGCGGGAGAGGAACCCGTCACGGCCGCAGCCGTACAGGCGCCAGCCGCCGACCTGCTGGGTGGTGGTGGAGAAGTTGGCGAGCTCGACGAAGTTGTTGCGTTCGACCCCTTCGGGCGCGGGAGTGATCACCGGGTCGGTGGCGAATTCGCTGATCAGCACGGCCGTCGACGGCGGATCTGCCGCTCCGGCAGTCGTCGCGCGGGCCGGCTGCGCGTTGTCCTGCCCCGGCGTGCGCGGGGCGACGATGAACGCGCCGCCGTCGATGCGCTGCCAGCTCGCACCCGCGCGATAGTCGAGCGCCGATGCGAGCTTGTCGTCCCCGGCTTGGCACGCGGTGTCGGCGTGCTCGCTGAGGGTCAGGCCGTCGACGCGGCGCCTTTCGGCGTTCACCAGCAGCACTCCCGAGACCGCGTCGGCGAGCGAGGTCGTGGTGCGCAGATCCGGCTGCGCGGCACCTTCGTACCCGGGGCCGGCGACGAGCAGCCGCTCACCGGCCCCCAGCCGCTGCCCCGGGGCGAACTCGATCTGCCGGGACTGCGGCGTCATCGCGCCTGTCGCCATGCACCGATACAGCGACCATCCCGAAAGATCGACCGTGCGACTGCCGGTGTTGCGCACCTCGACGAAGTCGTCGCCGCCGCCGGCCGGGCCTGCGGCTGCCACCTCCTCGATGTGCACGGCACTGGCGGCGAGGGTGTCGGCCGCCTGCGCATTGTCGGCCCCGGGGGTCGCTATGGCGCGCACCCACCCACCGGCATCCGTGCGCTGCCAGGACTCGTCGAGTGCCGCGGCAAGAGTCGCGGGCAGGTTCGGCGGCGGGCCGCACTCGCTCTCGGTCGGCCATGGGGTGTTCGGGTACATCGCGACCGCGTCCACCGTCGCGCCGTCCGGGCCGGCCAGCACCAGGCCGAGGCCGCTCTGCGCATACAGCTGACTGAAGCGGGCATCGACGGCGTCCTGGGCGAGGTGCGCGCTCATCTGCGCCGCGAGGAAGATCTCTCCGGCGCCGAGCACCACGCCGGAGAGGTCGACCTCGGGACGCCCGACGTTCTCCCGGAGCCCACGTTCGTCGCAGCGGAAGATCGACCAGCCACTCAGGTCGATCGGCGCATCGGTCGTGTTGCGCAGCTCGAAGAAGCTGTCCGCGCTCGACGCCGAACTCGCGACCGCGAACTCGTTCACGACGACGGACGGTTCGGATGCTGCGGCCCTCGCGCTCGCGGGTGCAGCGAGCGTGCCGACCGCCGTGATCAGCACGACGATCCACGCCACGGCCGGCGGTGGGGCAATAGTGCGGTGAGCTCGGAGCGGGGATGAAAGCCACCTGCGGCGCGTCACGCCACGAGGTTCTCCCGCACGCGTGAACGGCCGGCATCACMGGCATTCATGTCGCGTGAACGCCTGGCGGCGGCCCGGGGTTCTGCGTCTGTCTCAGCGGACGCGCGCGTACCGCATCCACACCACACCGGAGTCGAACGGGCGGCACTCCACGAGCTCGAGCGGCACCTGCACCCCGGCCGGGAAGAACGGCTTGCCCCCACCGACGGCCAGCGGATTGACCCACATCCGGAACTCGTCGACGAGGTCGATCAAGGAGGCGGCGAGCGACGGGCCGCCGATGTCGATGTGCCCCTCGGCCGGCTCGGCCTTCAACCGCTGCACCTCTGCCCGTGCATCAGCACGCCGGATGAGGGTGCAGTTCTCCCCCACGGTCTCGAGGGTGTCCGACACGATGATGCGAGGTGTGTCCGAATACAGGCGCGCGAACTCCGCCTCGACCGGCGACAGCGAGGGGTCACCGACGGCGGCCGGCCAGAACGGCTCCATGGTCTCGTAGAGGCGACGACCGTAGACGAAGACGCGCGCCGCGCGCGCCTGGTCATTGGCGAGCTGGTGGATGGCGGGATCGGGCGCCGACCAGGCGAAGCCTCCGTCCGCATCCTCGGCATAGCCGTCCAGCGAGACGCCCATCGAGTAGATGACCTTCGACATGCGCCCCAGGCTAGCCGTGGTCCGCTGCGGTGAACACGTCCTCGATGCGGCAGCGGAACGTCTGCGCGATCTGGAACGCAAGCGGAAGCGATGGATCGAATCGCCCGCGTTCGATCGAGATCACGGTCTGCCGGGAGACGCCGAGCGCCGTCGCGAGGTCGGCCTGAGTCCAGCCACGCTCGAGTCGTCGCTCCACGAGATTGTTCTTCATTTCAGCGCGCGATGGCGGATCACGAGGTAACGCAGACCAGCGTCGGCCGCGCTCAATGCGATCAGCGCGAGCACGACGACCAGCGCCTCGACGTCCGGCCGATAGACCATCAATACAACGGCCAGGACGATCGTCGTCAAGAGGACGTCGATGAAAGCGCCGGCAGCCGCCTGCCTGATCCATGCCAGTTCAACGCTCTCCCCGCCACGCGGATCACGGGTGGCCGTGTTGTTCGTGACGAAGATCCGGGCGCCGAGCGAAAAGGAGGGGTAGGCGGCGCACAGCGCGCCGATCCCCGCAGCGAGCCAGAAGTCGTCGGAGTTCGTCGCGCCCACCACCAACGCGACCGCGATCGTCGCGATCGCGCCGAACGCGATCGCGAGCAGGTAGTGCGACGCAGGCGCCCGTCGGGTCACCGGGTGATCGCTCATCGGCTCGAGCCCTCTCTTCCAACGTGTAAAGCGTGCTTTACTCGAGCCAAGTAAAGCACGCTTTACACGCTGGGTCCAGCCTGGTCAGAGGCCGACCGCGGCCATGCCTGCGTCGTCGTACCGGTTGCCCGCGACGCCGACCCGATCGGCGAGCGCGTTCAGGTCGGCGATGTCGTCAGCGGACAGCGCGAGGGACGTCGCGCCGGCATTCTCGTCGAGTCGCTCGCGCCGTCTCGTTCCTGGAATCGGAACGATGAACGGATGCTGCGCCAGCAGCCACGCGAGCGCCACCTGTGCGGGGGTTGCGCCGCGAGCCTCGGCGAGGCTGCGGACCTGGTCGACGATCGCCTGGTTGGCGCGGAGGTTGTCGG